>DASTIQ010000070.1 GCA_035717485.1 Thermoanaerobaculia bacterium
GAGGTCCGTGATCACGACGTCGACGATCTCCTCCTCGAGGCGGTCGAGCGCCTCGCGGCCGTTTCCCGCCGTGGCGACGTGGAAGCCCTCCGCTTCGAGGATCTTCCGAAGCAGGTCGAGCGCGGGCTTCTCGTCCTCGACGAGGAGGACCGTTCCCTTTCCGCTCTTCACGCCGGCACCGTTTCGACCAGCGGAACGCGAGGCAGCGTGAAGGTGAAGCGGGTGCCGCCCCCCGGGAGATTCTCGGCGACGAGCTCTCCGCCGTGATCGTGGACGATCTTGCGGGTCATGGCGAGGCCGAGGCCCACCCCTGCCTCGCGCGTCGAGAAATACGGCTCGAAGATCTTCGCCAGGTGCGCCGGCGGGATGCCCGGGCCGGTGTCGTCGAACCGGACGCGGATCTCGCGGCCGTCGGAGTCCGCCGCGATCGTCAGCCGGCCGCCGCCCGCCATCTGGACGGCGTTCAACGCCACGTTCAGGAAAGCGGACTTCAGGAGGTCCCGGTCGGCGGCGAGCTCGGCCGGCGCCCCGTCGACGGAGATCTCGACGCCTCGCAGCGCGGCCTCGGGCCCGAGCTCCCGGGCGACCTCCCGGGCGAGCTCGGTCGCGTCGAAGGTCGCGGGGGAGAGGCGCATCGGCTTTCCGTAGGTGAGGAAATTCGTGATGAGCGAGTTCAGGCGTCCGATCTCGTCGCGAAGACTGTCGGTCGTTTCCTCGAATTCCCGCCGGTCGGGCGCGCCGGAGGGAAGAAACCGCCGGCGGAGGTATTCGACGGCGAGGGCGATCGTGTTCAACGGGTTGCGGATCTCGTGGGCGATGCCGGACGCGAGGTGCCCCAGCGAGGCCCGCCGCTCGGCCGCGGCCAGGCGCGCCTCGAGCGCCCGCTGCTCCTCGAGGCGGGCGACCATCGCGTTCCAGGTCTGGACCAGCGCGCCGAGGTCGTCGGTCCGGCGGCTCTCGATCTGCGCGTCGAGGTCTCCTTCGGCGACTTTCTGCGCGGCCGCGGCGAGCTGTCCGACCGGCTGCGTGAAGTTGCGGGTGAGGAGGAGGAGCAGGACGAGGCCGACCGCGAACACCGCCGTCAGCGCGGCGACCCGCCGGCCGAAGCTTCGCGAGATCGTCGCCTCGTAGTCGTCGAGCAGCAGGTCCACCGTGACGTATCCGACCTTCTGGTTCTGCGAGATGATGGGCATGATGAGCCGGTAGTCGCGCTTCGGACCGGTCGATTCGACGTCCCCGCCGATGGTTCCCTTGATCGCGATGTCCTCGGGGGCCTTCTTGCGCCGCGCGCGCCCCTTCGAGGTCGCGATCACGGCGCGTTCCGGGCTCAGGATCTGGATCTCGCGCACGCCTCGCATCCGCAGCTTCTCGGCATAGTCCTGGAGGACCTCGTTGTCGATCTCGCCCGACGTCGAGATCTGCGCCTGATCCGACGCGACCTCGATCGCCTTCGTGACGGCCTCCATCGTGTTCTCGAGCTTGTCGATCAGCTTCCGCTCGTTGTAGGTGTCGACCGCGAAGAGGAGAGCGACCGTCAGGACGAACAGGAGGAGCATCGCGAGCGCGAGCTTCGTCCGGAAACGCGCCGAGCGGAACGGCCAACGCATGCGGCGATTGTATTCTGGCGGGCGCCGGCCGAAGCGGGACGTATGATCCGGCGCGGAGGCTCGAATGGATTCCGGGATCGTTCCTCCGGCGCCCCAGCGGCTCGATTCGTGGCTCGACGTCGCGTGCCTCTTCAAGACCCGCTCGGCCGCCGCGAAGGCGTGCGACGGGGGAAAGGTGGAGGTCAACGGGAACCGCGGGAAACCCCACAAGACGGTCCGGCCCGGGGACCTCGTCGAGATCACGCTCGACCGCGGGCGGCGGCGGATCGTCCGGGTGCTCGCGACCGCCGCGCACTCGCTGCCGAAGAAGGAAGCGCGGGCGCTCTGGGAGGACCTCACGCCGCCGCCTTCGCCGGAAGAACTCGAGGCGCGCCGCATCGAACGGCTCTCGCGGCCGCTGCCGTCGGGCCGCCCCGACTCCCGCGACCGGCGCTCGATCCGCCGGCTGAAGGGGAGGTAAAATCGGTCATGGCCGATTTCGAGACGCTCTGTCCGCACTGCCATTCCCGGCTCAAGGTCGACACCGAGCTCAAGGCGGTGATCGATTTCACGCCGGCCGAGGACCCGAAGACGTTCGAGAACCTCGAGGCGGCGATGGGGCACCTGAAAGCGCACGATGCGGAGCGCGACGCGAAGTTCCAGGTCGCGCTCGATTCCGAGAAGAGCAAGAAGGACGTCCTGCAGAAGAAGTTCGACGAGCTGTTCAAGAAGGCTCAGTCGGACACGTCGAAGCCCATCCGCGACATCGATCTGGACTAGGAGCCGCCGACGCGGCGACGCATCGAGCCGGGCGGGTCGCGTCCGTCGCGCCGCGGGTCTCCGATCCGGTTCCCGGGCTGTTCCCGCCGCAGGTTGTCGCTATAATGCGCACACGCGCAGGAGCTTTTCCGAGCCGACGGCGGTGGCCGCCGTCGACGGATCCGGCGTGCGGCAAATGAGCGCGAACGGAACGGACGCATCACCGCCCGGTGGCTCGCCCCCGCCGATCTCGGTCCTCGAGATCGCCGACGACCTGGAGTTCACCGTCTGGGAGGCGGATCCGCGGACGGAGCGTTTCCGGTTCGTCAGCGACCGGATCGCGCCGCTGCTCGGATGCACGCCGTCCGAGCGGAGGTGGGAGCCCGAGTACGGGGCCGCGCGCGTGCACCCCGAAGACCGGCCCGCCTACCTGGCCCTCTTCCGCGAGCCCTCGTCGGGCCGCTTCGCGATCGAATATCGCGCTTCGGCCGACGACGGCCGCGAGCGATGGCTGCGGGACGTCTTCCGCTTCTCGTTCGACGACGATCACCGCCCGATTTCGGTCCGCGGCATCACCTCCGACGTCACGCCCCGCCACGACGCGGATCAGGCGGCCCGGCGCTCCGAAGAGCGCTACCGCTTCCTCTTCGACGAAAGCCTGGCGGGAATCTTCCGGATGAGCTCGGACGGGGCGCTGCTCGACTGCAACGACGCGTTCGCGCGGATCTTCGGGTATCCGTCCCGCGATGCCGCCATGGCCGGCCGCGACGGCGTGCGGCACTTCGAGGACGCGGATCGGGAACGGATCCTCCAGCGGCTCGCGGCGGACGGGAAGGTCTCCCACGCCGAGCTCCAGGTACGCCGCGGCGACGGGAAGCCCGCCTGGGTCCTCGGCACGTTCACTCGGCTCTCCGGGGGAGCGTCGGCGGCGTTCGAAGGGGTGATCGTCGACATCACGGGACGCAAGAAGGCGGAAGTCCTGATCGAGTACCAGGCGTTCCACGACGGGCTGACGGGCCTCGCCAACCGCAAGCTCTTCCGCGATCGGCTCGTCCAGGCGCTCGCGGTCGCGCGCCGCAAGGGGCGGCGGCTCGCCGTCCTCTTCTTCGACGTCGACCATTTCAAGCTCGTCAACGACCGGTTCGGCCACGAAACGGGCGATCAGCTCCTGCAGGAGGTCGCGACGCGCCTCGTCAAGGCCGTCCGGAAGGTCGACACGGTCGCCCGGCTCGGCGGGGACGAGTTCACGCTGCTCCTCCTCGACACCGAGAGCGCCGACGCCGCCGTCCGGGTCGCGCGGAAGCTCCTCGAGACGATGGGATCACCCTTCTCCGTGGGCGGACGGACGCTGTCGGCGAGCGCGAGCGTCGGGATCAGCCTCTATCCGGAGGACGGCGACGACGAGGAAACTCTCGTCCGGAACGCGGACGCCGCGATGTACCGGGCCAAGGAGCTCGGCCGGAACAACTGCCAGCTCTACACCCGCGCCCTCCAGGTGCGTGCGATGCGGCGGCTGACGATCGAAACGGAGCTCAAGGGGGCGATCGCGCGCGGCGAGCTCGAGGTGCACTATCAGCCGCAGGTGCGGGTCGTCGACGGACAGGTCCGCGGCTTCGAGGCGCTCCTTCGATGGCGCGGGAACGACGGCAAGATGATCTCGCCGGCCGAGTTCATTCCGGTCGCGGAGGAATCGAATCTCATCCTGGAGATCGGGGAGTGGGTCCTCTTCGAGGCGTGCCGCCGGCTCCGGCAATGGCACGACGCGGGATTCCCGGAAGTCTCGGTCGCCGTCAACGTGTCTCCCCGCCAGGTGCAGTTCGGAGGGCTCCTGGAGCTCGTCAATCGCGCGCTCGCCGATTCCTCGGTCCGCGCGTCGACGCTCGAGCTGGAAGTGACCGAGAGCGTCGCGATGCAGGACGTCGAGCACACCCGCGCGCTCTTCTTCGCCCTCCGGGGCGTCGGCGCCCGGATCGCGATCGACGATTTCGGCACGGGACATTCCTCCCTCTCCTACGTCAAGCACCTGCCGGTCCACACGCTCAAGATCGACCAGTCGTTCGTCCGGGACATTCCCGGCAGCTCCGCGGACGAGGCGATCATCGGCGCGATCGTCCACATGGCCGACGCGCTCCGGCTGAGGGTGCTCGCGGAGGGCGTCGAGACGATCGCGCAGCGCGACCTGCTCGTTCGCCAGAAGTGCGGAGAGATGCAGGGATTCCTGTTCAGCCGCGCGCTCCCGGCGGAGGCGACGCTCGCCCTCCTGCGCGAGATCCGGCCCGCGCCTTCCGGCGGGGACTGAGTTCGGTTAGGCTCGCGGCCATGCGCTCCCCGCAGCTCACGCGCCGCCGTCTCTTCGGCGGAATGGCGGCCGGCCTGGCGGCGTCCGCCCTCCCTCTCCCGGGCCGGGCGGTCCGGGCCGAATCCTCCCTGCCGCCGCTTCCCCCTCCTCTCCCGAAGGAGGCGTTCCGGGAGCGGCAGGAGAAGGTCCGGGAGCAGATGGCGCGGCGGCGCATCGACGCGCTCTTCGTCACCCCCTCGACGAACCTGCGGTACCTCGCGAACCTCTCGATCGGGCGCAGCGAGCGGCTCACCGCGCTGCTCCTCCCGGCGAAGGGACCCGCCGTCGTCGTGACCCCGTTCTTCGAGCGCCCGCGCTCGGAGAAGACCGGCGTGTTCGACCGGATCGAGACGTGGCAGGAATCGGAAGACCCGTTCGCGCTCTGCGGGAAGGTGCTCGGAACCGGACGCACGGTCGCGGTGGAAGGATCGACGGCCCTCCACGCGGCCGAGCGCCTGCGGGCGGCGGCGGGAGCGGCGCTCCGCGACGGAACCGATCTCCTCGACGCCCTCCGCGAGATCAAGTCGCCGGCGGAGCAGGGCTTCATCCGGGCGGCCGGGATCCGCACGGTCGCGGCGATCGAAGCGACGTGGGCTCGCCTGCGGGCGGGAATGACGGAGCTCCAGGGCGCCGAGATCCTTTCCGAGGAGTTCGTCCGCGCGGGCGTCCCGTCGGACGGCCTCGTCCAGTTCGGACCGTCGAGCGCCCTGCCGCACGGCGGTCCCGGCGGGCGCCCCCTCGCCGCCGGCGACGTCGTCCTGATCGACTGCGGATGCCTCGTCGAGGGATACACGTCCGACATCACCCGCACCGCGTGCTTCGGAAAGCCGTCCGACCGGGTCCGCCGCGTCTACGACGTCGTCGAACGCGCGCAGCGCGCGGGCATCGACGCGCTCGCGGCGGGCGTCCCGGGCGAGAAGGTCGACGCGGCCGCGCGGAAGGTCATCACCGACGCCGGCTTCGGCGAGTTCTTCACGCACCGCCTCGGCCACGGCCTCGGGATGGACGGACACGAATCGCCGTATCTGGTATCCGGCAACGGCCGCCCCCTCGCCGCGGGGAACGTCGAGACCGTCGAGCCGGGAATCTACCTGCCGGGGGAGTTCGGCGTCCGGATCGAGGACGACTTCGCCGTGACGGCGGGAGGGCGGGACCGACTGTCGCCCCCTCCGGCCGGCCTGCGCATCCTCGCCTAGGCGTCCGGCGCGGCGCCTTCGTGTAAGATCCCCCGGTTTCGTCGAAAGGAACGCACACGATGCCCACGCAGCTCGCTTCGCACGTCAAGGACGCTTCTCTCGCCCCGAAGGGCCGCCTCCGGATCGAGTGGGCCGAGAAGTCGATGCCGGTCCTCGCCCAGATCCGCGCCCGCTTCGAGAGGGAGAAGCCGCTCCGCGGCATGCGTCTCTCCGCCTGCCTCCACGTCACCACCGAGACGGCGAGTCTCGCCCGGACGCTGGCCGCGGGGGGCGCCGACCTCGTCCTCTGCGCATCGAACCCCCTCTCGACCCAGGACGAGGTCGCGGCATCGCTCGTCGAGGACTTCGGCATCTCGGTCTTCGCCATCAAGGGGGAGGACCACGCGAC
This sequence comes from Thermoanaerobaculia bacterium, assembly GCA_035717485.1. Classification (NCBI taxonomy): domain Bacteria; kingdom Pseudomonadati; phylum Acidobacteriota; class Thermoanaerobaculia; species Thermoanaerobaculia bacterium. Next base: position 6,268 of record DASTIQ010000070.1, read on the forward strand.
GTACTACGACCACATTCGCGCGGCCCTCGCCCACCGGCCGAACATCACGATGGACGACGGGGCGGATCTCGTCTCGTCGCTCCTCTTCCTCGCGCTCGGCAAGGACCAGGACGTCGATCCGGTCGTCCGCGAGTGGGCGCGCTCGCTCTCCGCGGCGGACCGGCGCGCGCTCCTCGAGGGAATCGTCGGCGGGACGGAGGAAACGACGACGGGAGTCGTCCGCCTGCGAGCCATGGAGAAGGCCGGCGTCCTCAAGTTCCCGGTGATCGCGGTCAACGAGGCGCGCACGAAGCATTTCTTCGACAACCGCTACGGGACGGGGCAGTCGACGCTGGACGGCGTGATCCGCGCGACGAACCTCCTCATCGCGGGACTGAACGTCGTCGTCGCGGGCTACGGGTGGTGCGGCAAGGGCGTCTCGATGCGCGCGCGCGGCCTCGGCGCCCACGTCATCGTCACCGAGATCGACCCGACGAAGGCGATCGAGGCGGCGCTCGACGGGTTCCGCGTGATGACGATGGACGAGGCCGCGGCGATCGGCGACGTGTTCATCACGGTCACCGGCAACAAGGGGGTGATCTCGGGAGACCACTTCGCGCGGATGAAGGACGGGGCGGTCGTCTGCAACTCGGGCCACTTCAACGTCGAGCTCGACATCCCGGCGCTCGAGAAGCAGTCCCGCGCGCGCCGGTCGATCCGAGATTTCGTGGAGGAGTTCACGCTCGAGGGCGGACGCAAAGTCTACTTGCTCGCCGACGGCCGGCTCATCAACCTTTCGGCCGCCGAGGGCCACCCGGCGTCGGTGATGGACATGTCCTTCGCGAACCAGGCGCTCGCGGCGGAGTACATGGTCAAGAACCACGCCACGCTCGAGAACCGGATCCACGTCGTTCCCGACGAGATCGACCGGGAGATCGCGCGGCTCAAGCTCGCCGCGATGGGAATCCGGATCGACACGCCGACCGCCGAACAGGTGAAATACATGAATTCCTGGGAAGAGGGAACGTAACCTCTCGTCCCGGAGGGCCGCCGTCCGCGAGGCCGGTCGGCGGACCTCCCGGACCGGCGAAGGGGAGGCCCTCCGGTTCCCGGTCCCCGTTCAGCGCCGCATCGGCTCCGCGCCTTTCAGGTTCGGACCGTCGTCATCCGGTAGGCGGCGAAGAGCACGAAGATCAGGTTCGGCCCCCAGGCCGCGAGCATCGGTGGAACCGACCCCACTTCGCCCAGCCGGGAAAAGAGCGAGGCGACGATCAGGAAGAGCATTCCGACCGCGAGGCCCACGCCGATGCCGGTGAGCGTGCCGCGCCGGCCGATCGAGAACGCGAAGGGGAGCGCGAGACAGGCGAGCACGATCGTCTGGGCCGCCGCCGCCGGTTTTCCCGCCAGGGCGGTCGCGAGCTCGGCGACGGGGTAGCCGGTCCGCGAGAGCCGTTCGACGTAGCGGTCGAGGGCGCGGTACCGCATCTCGTCGGGCCGCCCGGCCGTCCGTTCGAACAGCCGCGGGTCGTCCGCGGCGACCCGCATCGTGGCGAACGGCGAGAACGACGTTTCCGCGGCTCCCTCGAAGGTCCGGCGCCACCCGTCGCGGAAGCGCCAGCCGCTTCCGTCCCACTCGGCGGTCGACGCGGCCGTCCTCGCGACGAGCCGGAAGTCGCGATCGAACTCGAAAACCGAAGGACGCCACAGTCGCCGGGCGCCGGCTTCATAGGTGTCGAAGTTCCAGATCCGGGAGCCGTCCCCCCCGAGGGCCCAGCTTCCGCCCGTCGGCGTCGCCGCGAGGCGCTCGGTCCGCCCCTTGATCCGGTCGAGGAGTCGGTGCGACTCGCGGTTGGCCCCCGGGAGCACGTATTCGCCCGTCCAGAACGCGGCGCCCGAGGCGGCGAAGGCGAAGAGCACGACGGGGACGCCGAGCCGCGCGAGCGGCACGCCGCACGCCTTGAAAGCGGTGTCCTCTCCGTGACGGGAGAGCGAGCCGAGCGCGACGAGGGCGGCGAGCATCACGCAGAACGGCAGGATCTGGACGAGGATCGGCGCGAGCATCGCCCGGTAGTACGCGGCGACGACCTCGGAGGGGATGTGCCGCTTGAGGATGTCGTCGGCGTGATCGGAGTAATCCACGAGGACGTAGAGGAACGTGACGGAGACGTAGATCGCCGCCAGCGCGGCGACGAAAGGGGAGAGAACGTAACGATCCAGCCGGGTCGGGAATCGGGCGAGCCCCATCCCCGCGGGCGCCGCGGCCGCCTCCGAGGCGGGGCGCCCGGCGGCATCCTCCCTGCGCTCGCCGCGCCGCCGCCGCCAGCGTTCGATCCAGCCCAGGCGTTCCCGTTCCGGGCGCAGGAAGAGAAAAGCGCCGAACAGGGCGAGGAGCACGTTCGGGAGCCACATGGCGAAGGCGGGCGATACCCGGCCGTCCTCCGCCCAGTTCTCGCCGGTGTTGAAGAGGAGGTAATAGGCCAGGATGATCGCGAGCGACACGGCGAAACCGCTGCCGCGGCCGCCCCGCCGGTTCGTGATGCCGAGCGGCAGGCCCACGAGCGCGAAGACGAGGCAGGCCGCCGGGATGGCGAATTTCTTGTGGATCTCGACGCGAAGCAGCCGATAGCGCTCGGGAGAGACTTCCGGCCGCCGCAGGTTCCTCCAGAGCTCGGCGAGGGTCTGGAGGCGAACCCCTTTCTCGACGTGGCCCCGCTCGCCGGGAGTCTCGCGGCTCTCGTGGACGAGGATGCTCAGGTGGTCGCTGCGATCGACCCGGTAGATCCGGGGATCGAGACGCTCGGTGGTGTGCTGGATCGCCCCGGTGAGATCCAGCCACAGCCGGCGCCCGTCGAACCGGAACCGCCCCTCGCGGGCGACGATGACCGATTCGCGGTTGCGGTCCGTCCGGTCGTCCAGGAAGACGCCGCGCCACCCGGCCGCGCCCGGGACGTCGCGGTCGACGAACATCATCCAGTCCCACTCCGTCCGCGGCTCCGTGAACACGCGGGGACGGACCATCTCCAGGGCGGCCGACGCGAAGAGCCGGCTCTCGAGGCGCTCGAGGCGGTCGTTGGCCGCCGGATAGCCCCACATGCTCAGGATGCCGACGAGGACCGCGAGGGCGGCGCCGGCCATTCCGACGGGCAGGAAGAGTCGGGTGCGGGAGACGCCCGATGCGCGCAGCGCGACGATCTCCGAATCTCCGGACAGGCGCCCGACACCGATCAGGATTCCGAAGAGGAACGCCATGGGGATCGTCAGGACGAGCACCTGCGGGAGGGTCAGGAGTAGGAGCTTCGCGACGACGGAAGCGGGCGCGCCCCGGCGGACGACCATCTCGGACAGCTGGACGAGCGAGCGAAGGAGGAGCAGGAACGTGTAGGCGGCGAGGCCGAGGCCGAACGGGGGAAGGATCTCGCGCAGGACGTTCCGGGAGATGAGCTTCATGCGGCAGCGCAGTGTAGCAAGTCGGCGGCAGGCCGGCGGGCGGCATGCAGCGTCCGATAATATATATTATGTAAAATAGGCTAACCAGAGGAAATGCTTCCGAAAGGACGCCTCCTCAGCCGATTTGCCTATTTCTGAATAATGTTGCCGGGCAACTCCCGCCTCCCCGACAAAGCCGTCCGCCTACCCGAAGGCGGTCCGGCAAGGAGCCGAGAGTCGAGAGCGCGCGGACCGCGCCCGAAGCGGTCTCTACTTTTTCCGGAGCTCGACTTCGCCCTTGCGGATGTCCTCGATGATCTTCTGAAGAGCCTCGACGATCTCTTCCTTCCCGACGCGGCTTCGGTTGAACGCGAGGTTCAGGCGGAACGGAGAGTTCTTCGGGGCGTAGCGGAACTGGAAGGGTTGCGGCCGCCGGCGGGCGTCACCGTCCTCCTCTTCCTTCTTCTGCTGCCGGAGGGATTCCCGCGTGGCGCCGGCCACGATCGCCCGGATCCGCTTCTCCATCTCGTCGCGGTCGCCGGCTCGCGCGACGTCGAGCAGGAGCGACTTGGAATGGATGTCGGCCCGCCGACATTCGTCCCGCAGGTCCTCCGGGATCCGAAGGAGCGAGAGAGACTCGGTGACCGCGACCCGGGATTTCCCGAGCGTCTCGGCGACGTGCTGGTGGGTGTACCCGTGTCGGTCGATCAGGGACTGGAAGCCTTCCGCTTCCTCGAACGGCGTGAGGTCCTTCCGGTGGAGATTCTCGATGAGCGCGATCTCGAGGACCTCGTTCTCGGGGACGTCGAATTCGATCGCGGGAACCTCCGTGAGGCCCGCTTCGAGTGCCGCGCGGAAGCGCCTCTCGCCCGAGATGATCTGGAACCTCCCGTCTGAGGTCGGCCGGACGAGGATCGGCTCGAGGATCCCCTTGCTCTCGATCGACGCCTTGAGATCGGAGAGGTCTCCGACGTTGTGCCGCGGCTGGTCCGGGTTCGTCTCGATGTCGGTGACGGGGAGATATTTTCCGAGCGACGCGCCGAAGCGCTCCGCGAGGGCGTCGACGAAATGGGCATCGTGGCGCATCTTGGCCTGGATCGGCAAACCTCGCTTAGACACGGGACAGCACCTCCTCGGAAAGCGAGTAGTACTCGAGCGCGCCCGACGATCGCGGCGCGAACGTGAAGATCGTCTCGCGATGAGCGGGGCTCTCCTCGAGCCGCACGCTCTTCGTGATGACGGTCTTGAAGAGCTTGTCCCCGAAGACGCGGCCGATCTGGTCCTGGACGTCCTTGGCGATCACCGTCCGCTTGTCGTGGAGCGTGATCACGACGCCCAGCACCCGGAGATTCGGGTTGGGCCGCGCCTTGATCTTCTCGATCGTCTCGAGGAGATCGTCGGTGCCCTCGAGGGAGAAGAACGACGACTGGATCGGGATCAGGATGTGAGTCGAGGCGACGAGCGCGTTGACCGTGATCATCCCGAGCGTCGGAGGCGTGTCGATCACGATCGCGTCGAAGCGCTCCTGAGCCCCGGAGATCTTGTCCTTCAGCCGGAAGTGCCCGTCGATCTCCCCCACCAGCTTGCTCTCGATCTTGGCGAGGGAGATCCGCGAGGGCGCCACGATGAGGTTCGGATCCTTCGTCGGCTTGACGATGTGCGACAGCTTCGTCGCGGGGTCGGAGAGAACGTCGAACATCGATTTCTCGATGTCCTTCCGGTCGACGAAGGTGATGGTGCTGTTGGCCTGGGGATCGAGGTCGATGAGGAGGGTCTTCAGACCCTTCTGGGCGAGCGCGGCGGCGAGGTTGATCGCCGTCGTGGTCTTGCCCACTCCCCCTTTTTGATTGGCGATGGTGATGATCACCGGGTTCGATTATGGACGCGCGACCCGGTGGCGTCAAACAGGCGGCGGAATTTCCCGGATCGGGCCGGTCTCCGGCGTCGGGTCAAGCGACTCTGCCGCTTCGACCCGGCGCTCTACATCTTGTACTTGCCCAGCTCTTCCGGATCGACTTCCTCGAGCCACTTCTTCAGCCGGTCCGGGTTGCGGGCGTCCTCGACCTCGATCTTGCGGCTCTTCTCGAGGACGTCATCCTCGACGTAGATCCCGGCTCCGAACCGGAGGGCGAGCGCGAGCGCGTCGGAAGGGCGGCTGTCGATCTCGATCGACTCCCCCTCCCGCGTCACGAAGATCCGGGCATAGAACGTATTGTCGCGGAGGTCGTTGATCACGATCTTCTCGATCTTCGCCTTCAGGTCGCCGAGCGTGTTGAAGAACAGATCGTGCGTGAGGGGACGCGAGGTCGCGACGTTCTCGATCTTCAGGGCGATCGCGTTCGCCTCGAAGACCCCGATCCAGATCGGCAGGAAGAACTTCTCCTCGTCGTCCTTCAGCACCACGACCGGCGTGTTCGAGATCGGGTCCAGGAGCAGCCCCTTGATCTCCATCTTCTTCATGGTTCCCCTCCCCCGGAGTGCTTCCCGCGGGGGGAGCACGGCGGAAATCGACCGTGTCGGCCGGCCGACCGATTCACGCGGGCGACCCGGCGAGCGAATTCTCCAGCCCCCGCTCGATCCGGACGGGGACGTATTCCCCGGGTCGGACGGGATGCTCCGGACGGGGATGGAAATGCACGATCCGGTTGCACGAGGTGCGGCCGGAAAGCGTGCTCCCGATCTTGCTGGCCCCTTCCACGAGAACGTCGAAGACGCTCCCCTCGAGCTCGCGGTGCGCTTCCGCCTGGATCCGCCTCTGAAGATCGAGGAGGCGTCCGAGCCGCTCGCGGGCGACCTCCTCCGGCACCTCGGATTCGGCCCCCCACCGCGCGGCGGCAGTCCCCGGGCGGGCGGAATAGAGAAACGCGAAGAGCATGCCGAAGCGGATCTCTTCGACCAGCGCGAGCGTCCGACGGAAGTCCTCTTCCGTTTCCCCCGGAAACCCGACGATGAAATCCGACGAGAAGACGACGTCGCCGGCGCGAGCACGGACGTCCGCGACGATCTCCCGGTAGCGCTCCGCGGTGTACCGGCGCTTCATCCGGGAAAGGATCCGATCGGACCCCGACTGGGCGGGCAGGTGGAAGTAGCGGCCGATCTTCGGGTGGCGGGCGAGCACGTCCGCGAAGCCCGGGGTGACGAACGCGGGGTGCGAGGTGATGTAGCGCAGCCGTCGGACCCCGTCGATCCCGCAGAGCCGCTCGAGCAGGTCGGCGAGATCCGCCCCCGATTCCGGACACGAATACGCGTTGACCGTCTGGCCGAGGAGGGTGATCTCGGTGAAGCCGTTCCCGGCGAGCTCCCGGCACTCCGCTTCGATCTCGGCGGCGCGGCGGCTGCGCTCCCGGCCCCGCGTGAAGGGGACCACGCAGAACGTGCAGAACTGGTCGCATCCCTCGATGACGGTCACGAACGCCTGGAAGGGGGACTGCCGGGCGATCGATCGGAACTGGTACACGGGGCTGTCGCGATCGAGATCGAGGAGCGCGCCGCGGCGCCCCCGGAGCGCCTCTTCGATCGCCTCCGGGACCTTTTCGACGTTGCCGGTCCCGAGGACGAAGTCCACGTACGGCATTCGATCGAGGATCTTCAGACCCGCCCGCTGGGCGACACAGCCGGTGACCCCGATGACGCGTCCCGCCTTCTCGCGCTTCCACGCGGCGAAACGCCCGAGCTCCGAATAGACCTTTCCCTCCGCCTTCTCCCGGACGTCGCAGGTATTCAGCAGGAGCACGTCCGCGTCGAAGGGGTCCTCGGTCGACGAGAGTCCCCGGGACTCGAGGAGACCGGCCATTCGCTGGCTGTCGAGAACGTTCATCTGACAGCCCCAGGTTTCGACGTGGAACTTCATCGCTCCCCCGTCCGTCAGCGGATCCACCCGGGGTAGGCGCCGGCTCGCCGGGCCTCGTCCTCCAGATCGTCGAGCTGCTTCTGAGCGGCTTCGAGCGCGGAGTGGGCCTTGATCGTTTCCTCTTTCGCGCGGTCCCAGGCCGGCTTGATGACGTTGTCGCGGTACTGGCCGTCGTCCCAGGCGTAGAAGTCGTTCTCCTGGCGCTTCTCCTCGGCTTCCGCCGCGGCGAGCGCGTCCTGGGCTTTCTGGACGGCGTCGCGGGTCGCGGCCGCCTTCGCCTTCCAGTACGCCTCGTCGTGTCCCTGAAGATCCACGATCTTCGGCATCGTGACCGGCGGCGGCGGGGCGGGCGCCGTTTTCGGAGACGGAGCGTTCGGGGAGGCTCCCTTCTCCCCTTCCGATGCCGACCCCTTCACCATCGCGTTGTCGATGACGATCCTCGGACTCTTCTTGGCGGGGGGCGACGCCGGCCGAGCCGCGGCCTTCGGCGCTTCGCCCGTTGCCGGGGAGGGCGCGATGGGGTGCCCTTTGAAGCTGCCGCCCAGCTTGTGCTTCGGAGCGGGCGTCTCAGCGGATTTGGGAGGCGGCTCGTCCGCGCCGCGGGCCAGCGAACCAGCGAGGAGCAGCGCCGCGAAGAGGGCGGATCGCTTCACGACGCGGCTTTCTTGGTCGCCGCCGCGGGCTCCGCTCGCCCGTACGCGTCTTCCAGGCGGACGACGTCGTCGAGCTCCGGCGTGGAGGCTTCCGCGACGTGGCAGTCCGTCTCCGCGATCATCCGGTGCCGCACGCCGGGCGCGAGGTGCCACGCCTCGCCGGGGGTCAGGCGGCGCGTCGTCATCTTGCCGTCGATTTCGACTTCCAGGTCGAGCGTTCCCGAGAGGAGATAGATCGTCTCCTCCTTGCGGCGGTGATACTGCAGCGAGAGCCGCTCCCCGCCCCGGATGAAGAGGATCTTCCCGGCGTACCGCTCGGTATGGGCGTAGATGATCTCGTGCCCCCACGGCTTCTCCACGCGGCGGATCATCGTCGCGTCCTGGCCGCCCATCCGTGGCCGAGCGCGTGCACCTCGTCGGCCGTTTCGCACGAGAGGGCGTCCGACGCCAGGCCGGCGAGCTCTTCCGAAGAGAACCGGGCGAGCATCTCGTCGACCTTCGGGATCAGCACCGGGCTCATCGAAAGCTCTCTCACTCCCATTCCCGCCAGGAGGCAGGCGCCGAGCGGATCCCCCGCGAGCTCGCCGCAGACCGCCAACGGCCGGCCGGCCGCGCGGGCCGCATCGACGATCCATTTTATCACCCGGAGCACGGCGGGCGCGGCCGGGCGGTAGTAGGCGGACACCGTCGGGTCGCTCCGTTCGGCGGCGAGGACGTACTGGGCGAGGTCGTTCGTGCCGATCGAGAAGAAGTCCGATTCGCGCGCGAGCTCCGCCGCGAGGACCGCCGCGGAGGGAACCTCGATCATCGCTCCCAGCGGGGGGATCGGGGCCTCCTCCTCTTCCGCGACCGCGCGCAGATGCGCCCGCGCCGCCGCGACTTCCTCGGGCGAGGAGACCATCGGCAGGAGGATCCTGACGTTGCCGGCCGACCGCCCGGCGCGCACGAGCGCGCGGAGCTGGTCGCGAAAGGCGTCCGGATGCGCCAGGCTGTGACGCACCCCGCGGAGACCCATCGCCGACGTGTCGTGGTCGCGCGGTCCCCATCCTTTCTCGCCGCCGAGGTCGTACGTGCGGACGACGAGCGCGTTTGGACGGCATTCGACCGCGAGCGCCGCGTAGACCTGCTCCTGCGCCTGGACCGAAGGAGGGCCGTCGGTCGCCCCGAGGAACAGGAACTCCGAACGGAACAGGCCGATTCCCTCGGCGCCATAGCGGGCGAGGATCCGCGCCTCTCCCGGCAACTCGATGTTCGCGCGGAGGGTGATCGGAACTCCGTCGGCGGTCGCCCCGTGGCGTCGGTACGCCCGGTTGCCCCTCGCCTTCTCCTCTTCGCGGCGCCGCGCCGCGCCTTCGAGCGCGCGGCGGAGCTGCGGCTTGGTCGGCGCCGGGTCGACGACGCCGCGGTCGCCGTCGACGACCATGGGCCGGCTCCCCATCGCGGAGTCGAGGAGCCCGGAGACGCCGACGACGGCCGGCAGCCCGAACGACCGGGCGATGATCGCGGTATGGGAATGGACGCCTCCGCGCTCGAGGGCGATCCCCGAAAACCGCGACGAATCGAGGCGCGCCGCCTGCGCGGGCGACAGATCGTCCGCGACGAGGATCGAACCCGGCTCGATCGCCGCCTTCTCGAAGCCTTCGCCGGAGGCCGAGAGGTCCATCGCGATCGCGCGCGCAACCTGGAGGATGTCGTCGCCGCGCGCCGAGAAGACCGGATCGACGGCGCCGGAAAGACGTTCCTGCAGTTCCTCGGCCGTCGCCCGGAGAGCCCATTCGGCGTTGATCCGCTCGCGGCGGATCCGCTTCTCGACGGGGCGGATGAACGCGGGGTCGATCGCCATGAGCGCGTGGGCGGCGAGGATCGAGGCGAGCTCTTCCCCCATCGCCGAAGCGCCGCTCTCGGCGAGCCCCGTGAGGCGGCGGGAAGCGGCTTCGGCGGCACCGCGGAGCCGCGCGCACTCCTCCTCGACTCGTTCCGGCGAGATCGGGAGCCGGGCCACCCACCCGTCGCGGGTCCGGAGCACGACGGCGCGGCCGACCGCGATCCCTCCGGAGACGCTGACGCCACGCAGCGCGGGCACGGGTTATTCGTCCTCGTCGAAGCGGCGCGCGATCAGATCCTCGACCGCGCGGGACGCCTCGACTTCGTCGTCTCCCTCGACCGTGAGCTCGATGGTGGTACCGCTCGACGCGGCGAGCAGGAGGATCCCGAGGATCGACTTGCCGTCGACTTCCTCGTCGTCCTTCCGGATCTTCACCGAGGAACGGAAACGGCTGGACGTGTGGACGAGCTTGGCGGCGGCCCGCGCATGGAGTCCGAGCCGGTTCCGGATTTCCATCGATTTCGTGATCACGACGCGATTCCCGGCGGCGCCTCGGTCGCGGCGGAAAGGAGCTCGGAAGCGACCTCGATCGACTTCCTCCCCCGCTCCCGGACCGCGTGGGCGAGAGCGGGGAGGCGCTCTTCCCGGCGGGTCGCGACGCTCCGGAGCAGCATCGGGAGATTCGCGCCGGTGACGATCTCGACGCGCTCGTCCTTCAGGAACGGAAGCGCGAGATTCGACGGCGTACCGCCGAACATGTCCGTCAGGATCAGCACGCCGGCGCCGCGATCGACGCCGGCGATCGCCGATTCGATCCGGGAGCGGGCGCCGTCCGCCGGCTCGTCCCACCCGAGGCCCACCGCGGCGATGGCCTCGGTCTCCCCCGCGATTTCTCCGGCCGCGCGGACCAGCTCGGACGCGAGCCCGCCGTGCGTCACCACGAGAATCCCGATCATCCCTTTCTCAGCTCCTTTCGGCGTCCCGGTGCCGGACCCGGACGCCGTACTTCTTCCCGCGCAGGGCCTGGGCGAGGCGTTCGACGACGTAGACCGACCGATGGCGCCCGCCCGTGCAGCCCACGCCGATCGAAAGATAGCTCTTGCTCTCCTTCTCGTACCGGGGCAGGAGGTATTCGATGAATTCTAGCAGACGGGAGAGGAACGGCTCGGTCTCCGGGTCCTTCTCGATGTACGCGGCGACCGCGGGATCCTCGCCCGTCTTCGGCTTCAGCTCGGGGACGAAGTGCGGGTTGGCGAGGAAGCGGACGTCGAAGAGGAGATCGAGGTCGTACGGCGCGCCGAATTTGAAGCCGAACGACGTCAGCGAGACGACGAGCCCCGCCGCCTCGTCTCCCGACCGGAACGTCCGCGAGATCAGCGCTCGCAGCTCGTGCACGGTGAGCGTCGAGGTGTCGATCAGGAGATCGGCGAGAGAGCGGACGTCCGAGAGCGTCTCCCGCTCCCGGCGGAGCGCTTCGAGGAGCGACTTCCCTTCGGCCATCGGGTGCGGCCGGCGCGTTTCCGAAAACCGCCGGATGAGCGCGTCCTCGGAGGCGTCGAGGAAGACGAGCTTCGCCGAGGGGACCCGCTCCTTGATGCGCCGCAGCGTCTCGGGAAAGCGCGAGGCGAAATCGGGGTTGCGCACGTCGAGCACGACGCAGATCTTCCGCCGCGGAACGCGCTCGTCGAGCGCCTCGTCGAGGAGCGGGTCGACGAGGGAGAGCGGCAGGTTGTCGACGCAGAAGTACCCGAGGTCCTCGAAGCAGCGCTCGACGTAGCTCTTCCCGGACCCGGAGAGTCCGGTCACGATGACGAGGCTCTCCGGGCCGGCGCTCAACTTCGGGCGCGCTTCTTGGTCGCGCGTGCGTTCCGCGCGATCTCCGCGTCGACGCGCTCCGTGAACTCGCGCGCCGCGTCGTATCCCTGGGTCTTCAGGAGCTCGTTGCGCGCGGCGATCTCGATCAGGATCGCGAGGTTCCGCCCCGACGCCACCGGGAGGCGCATGAGGGGCCGCTTCTCTCCGAGGATCTCGTGGGTCTCCTGCGAGAGCCCGAGCCGGTCGTACTGCTCCCCCGGCTTCCACCGCTCGAGCGTGATGACGAGCTCGACGTCCTGCGAGGCGCGCACGGCGGAGACGCCGAAGAGGTGCTTGATGTTGATGATCCCGATCCCGCGGAGCTCCATGTGATACCGGATCAGGTTCGAGGCGCGGCCGACGAGCCGCCCCGACGGGAGGCGCGAGATCTGCACCGCGTCGTCCGCGACGAGGCGGTGCCCGCGCGTGATCAGATCGAGCGCGCACTCGCTCTTGCCGATGCCCGACTCCCCCGTCAGGAGCACGCCCATTCCGTGCACGTCGACGAGCACGCCGTGGACGGTCTGCTGCGGCGCGAGCGATTCCTCGAGCATCCCCGTGACGCGCTGGATGACGACCGACGTCGTCGCCGGCGAGACGAAGAGCGGCACGTGGCGCCGGCGGCACTCCCGCAGCAGCTCGGGGGGCGGCGTGAGCCCCTTCGTCACGACGAATCCCGCGACCGGAAGCGCCGCGATCGCCGCGAACCGCTGCCGGCGCTCGATCGGCGAGAGCGTCTCGATGTAGTCGAGCTCGCTTTCGCCGAGGATCTGGAGGCGCCCCGGCTTGATGTACGGGAGGAAGCCGGCGATGGCGAGACCCGGTCTCTGGATGCGCCAACCGGTCAGGGGCCGCGCGAGGCCGCGTTCCCCGGCGACGAGCGCCAGCTCGAGGACGGCGAGCGACGGGGCGCGGAGCGCCTCCGTCGTGAGGGTTCGCCCTTCCAGTTCCCTCATACGGAGGCGATCCGGGCTTCCGCGGAACGCAGCGCCTTCGCGACGTCCTCGGGGGAGCCGGCCGTCAGGATCGCGTCGGTCACTCCCGGGGTCTTGACCAGCCGCGAAATCCGGGCGAGCGCCTGGAGATGTCCCGCGGGAGCGTCGGCGGGCGACAGGACGAGGAGCACGAGCCGCACGAGCCGTCCGTCGAGCGCCCGGAAGTCGACGCCTTCGGGAACGACGCCGACCGCGACGAGCACGCCATCGAGTCCCGCGAGCTTGCAGTGCGGGATCGCGAGACCGTTGCCGAGGCCGGTGCAGCCCAGCTTCTCCCGTTCGAGGAGCCGCGCCGTCAGGTCGGCCGCGTCCTTCACGTCTCCCGAAGCTTCCAGCCTCCGCGCCATTTCCGAGAGCGTCCCGGCCATCGACTCCCCGGGCAGATCGAGGTAGATCCTCCGGGCGTCGAAGAGAGACGAAGCGGAGCCGTCCACTACCACTCCGGAGCGATCAGCCCGAAGTTGCCGTCCTTGCGTTTGTAGAGGACCGAGACCCGCTCGGAAGACGCGTCGTGGAACACGATGAACTCGTGCAGCGAATCCTCGAGCTCGAGCGCGGCCTCCTCGGCCGACATCGGTTTGATCGGGATCCGGGTGGTCTTCACGATCCGGCGCTCGGCCGGAGAGGTCAGCGCCTCCGGGGCGATCACGTCGACCGACCATTCCGTGGCGGCCGCGCGCGCGGAGGGCTTCCCCTTGTGCGCCTTGCGGCGGGCCCGCTCCTTCGTCGCCTGGGTCTCGAGCTTGTCGAAGACCGCCGCGACGGCGCCCGTGAGGTCCGTGCTCTCCGCCTTCGCCTGCCAGTTGCGCCGCCGGGAAGTCACGATCACGTCGGCCGTGACCCGGTGCTTCTCGCCGGTCAGGATCAGGCGTCCTTCGACGATCTTTCCGGTGTGCCGCTCGAGCCGCGCGGCGCGCTCCTGGACCCGCGTCTTCTCCCGGGCGGGGATGTCGATGTGCCGGCCCGTGATCTCAATCGGCATGGGGCCCCCTTTGTCTTCCCGGTCAGAACAGCGCCTTGCGCTGGCTGGACGACGCCAGCCTCAGCTCCTCGCGGTACTTCGCGACCGTCCGCCGCGCGATCTGGATCCCTTCGCTTCGGAGCCGCTGCATGAGCTTCGCGTCGGAGAGAGGTTTGCGCGGGTCTTCCTCGGAAATCATCCTGGAGATCTTATTCTTGATCGAAAGCGAAGACACGTCCTCCCCCTCGGAGGAGTCGATCCCCGTGTGGAAGAAGTACTTCATCGGGAGGATGCCGCGCGGCGTCTGCATGTACTTGTTCGACACGACGCGCGAGACGGTCGACTCGTGCATGCCGATGTCGTTGGCGACGTCCCTCAGGACGAGGGGGCGCAGGAACTCGATTCCCTTGTCGAGGAATTCCTTCTGGTGCATGACGATCGACTCGGCGACCTTGTAGATCGTGCGCTGGCGCTGGTCGAGGGACTTGATCAGCCACACCGCCGACCGCATCCGCTCCTTGAGGTACTCCTTCGCGTCCGCCCCGAGGCTCCCGTTCTCGTTGTGGAGCATGCGCCGGTAGGAATTCGAGATCCGGAGCCGCGGGAGACCGTCCTCGTCGAGGATGACGATGTATTCGCCGTCCACCTTGCGGACGACGACGTCGGGCTGGACGTACACGGTGCGGTCGCTCGCGTATCGCCTTCCGGGCTTCGTCTCGAGATTCTTCACGATCGTCAGCACCGTCTGGAGCTCCGTCATCGGGACGTTCAGCTCCTTGGCGAGCGCCGCGAACTGGCGGTTGAGGAAGAGCTTCCAGTGAGTCGTCAGGACCTTGTCCAGGATCTCGTTCTCGATCCCGAGCGTCCGGACCTGCCGGCGCAGGCAGTCGGGGAGGTCGTACGCGCAGATGCCGGGAGGGTCGAAGTTGCGGACGATGTCGAGCGCGGCGTCGACGTCCTCGGCGGTCCAGGAGCCCGCCCGCTCGATCTCCTCCCGGCTCACCTGGAGGTACCCGTCTTCGTCGATGTTTCCGATCAGGAACTTCCCGGCCTCGATCACCGGTCCCCTCGCGGCGCTCATCCCGAGCTGCCAGTTCAGGTACTCGTAGAGGTCCGGCTGCTCGGCGAGCGTGTTCTCGAGCGGGATCTCCTCCCGTTCCTCGAACTGGCGCGGGTTGTAACCCGAGTCCATGTAGTCCTGGAAATACGACTCGTAGTCGATCTCCTCGAAGGCGTCCTTCTGCGGCTCCGCCGTCTCCGCGGGAGCCGGCGTCTCAGGCTCCGGAGTCGTCGCCGCCCCGGGGGCGGTTTCCTCTTCGTCCGCGGCGTCCTCGAGCACCGGGTTCTCGACGACCTCCTGGTTGACCGCCTCGGACAGCTCGAGCCGCGTCATCTGCAGCATCTTGATCGCCTGCTGCAGCGACGGCGTCATGACGAGCCGCTGGGAAAGCTTGAGATTGAGCTTCTGTTCGAGAGCCATCAGATTGCGGTTTTCGAGCTCCTAGGCGAGGGTGAACTCCTCGCCGAGATAGATTTCCTTCACGAGCGCGTCACTCGAAAGAGCAAGAGGCGTGCCCGCCCGTAAAATTCTGCCGTTGTTGATGATATAGGCGCGATCGACGATTTTCAAGGTCTCCCGCACGTTGTGATCCGTGATCAGGATTCCGATCTTCGCGCCCGCGAGCTTGCGGATGATCCGCTGGATGTCGAGGACGGCGATCGGGTCGATCCCCGCGAACGGTTCGTCGAGGAGGAGGAACGACGGAGAGAGGACGAGCGAGCGCGCGATCTCGAGCCGGCGCCTCTCTCCTCCCGAGAGCGCGTAGGCCCGGGACCGCCGGACTTTCCCGAGGCCGAACTCCTCGATGAGCTCGTCGCAGCGCTCGAGACGTTCCGCGTGGGTGAGATCGAGCGTTTCGAGGATCGCGAGCAGATTTTCTTCGGCCGTCATCTTCCGGAAGACGGAGGGCTCCTGCGGAAGGTACGAGACGCCGCGCCGCGCGCGGCGGTACATCGGTTCCGCCGTGATGTCCCGGCCCGTCAGCCAGACGCGTCCCGAATCGGGAGTCGCGAGGCCGACGACGAGATAGAAGGTGGTCGTCTTACCGGCGCCGTTGGGGCCGAGGAGACCGACGATCTCGCCGCTCTCGACCGACACGGAGACGCCGTCGACGACGCGGCGGCCGGAATAGGTCTTGACGAGGTCTTCGGCGCGGAGCGAGGCGGCCCGGTCCGGCGTTTCAGCGGCCGTGGGTCTGATAGACGGACTCGACTCTGCCACCCTCCTTCGCCTTCACTTCGACGCTACCGGACTCCTTTCGGAATGTCAAAACCGCTCCCTGCACGCGGTTCCCCTGCGCATCCTGCGCGACCGCCGGCTCCCCCGCGAGATTCGTCACGCCGGCCGCGGGGTCGTCGACCGCGCGCGTTCCGCTGCCGCGGCGCCCCGTCGCGCGATCTTCGAACGTGACGTCCCCTTCGATCACCGTGCGCTCCACCCGTCCGGCCGCGTCGAGTCGGCACTCGCCGCGGTCCCCGCGCGCCGTCTGCCCGGCGCGCCGGGCCGCGACGTCGCCGTCGAAGACCGCCGTGCGGACGCCGTCCGTCCAGCGCATCGTCCGCGCGGACACCGACGTTCTCGGCGCTTCCTTCGCGCCGGCCGCCGGCGCCGATCGGCCGGCGACCCGCACGTTCCCCTCCGCGCGCGCGGTGCGATCGGCGTCGTGGAGCTCGATCCGGTCGGCGGT
>DASTIQ010000071.1 GCA_035717485.1 Thermoanaerobaculia bacterium
CCTGCTCCGCAGCCTGGTTCGCCTCACGGCGGTCGATCCCGGCTTCGCCCCCGGCCATGCCGTCGCGTTCCAGGTCTCTCTTCCCGAAACGCGCTACCGGCAGCCGGCGGCGCGCACCGCGTTCGCGCGCGAGCTCGAATCGAGAATTGCCGCGATCCCGGACGTCGTCGCGGTCGGCAGAGTCACCCGGCTGCCGCTGATGGCCTCGGCCAACAACATCACGACGTTCCTGTCCGTGGAAGGCCGGCCCCTTCCTCCCGCGGAGCGCCCCGAGATCGACTTTCGCCGGGCCAGCACGGGGTATTTCGCCGCGATGCGCATCCCGATCCTCGAAGGCCGGCTCGTGACCGAGGCGGAGATCGCCGCGGGCGCGCGCAACGTCGTCGTCAACGGAGCCTTTGCGCGCCGGTTCTTCCCGGGGGAGAGCGCCGTCGGCCGGAGGATCTCGACCGCGACCGCGAGCGGCGAGGGCGACTGGCAGACGATCGTCGGGGTCGTGGGGGACGTGCGGCATCTGGGCCTCGCCACTCCCCCGCGGCCCGAGGTCTATTACCACGTCGACACGTCTCCGCCGACGGGGCCCGTGTTCGTCGTGCGGTCCGGAGGGGACGCTCGCGCGCTTCCGGGAGAGATCCGTGCGGCCGTGTCCGCGCTCGACCGGGAGGTCCCGATCACCAACGTCGCGAGGCTGGACGATCTCGTCGGCGAATCCGCCGCGCCCCGCCGAATCGCGCTCGAGATCCTCGGGGCGTTCGCGCTCCTCGCCGTGCTGCTCGCGGGCGTGGGCGTCTACGGCGTGATCAGCTTCTCGTCCGCCCAGCGGACGCGGGAGATCGGCGTGCGCATCGCCGTCGGCGCATCGCCGTCGTCGATCGTGCGCCTCGTCGTCGCCGACGCCGCCCGCCCGGCTGCCGTGGGCATCGTCCTCGGGCTGGTCGGCGCGATCGCGGCGACGCGGCTCGTCTCTCCGCTCCTCTATGCGGTCTCGCCGCGCGATCCGCTCACGTTCGCCGCCGTCGCCGCCGCGCTCGCGGCGACGGCGCTCGCGGCGGCGGCGCTCCCCGCGCGGCGCGCCGCGCGCCTCGATCCGTCCCGAAGCCTGAGACAGGAGTGATCATGGGAATCGCCCAGGACTTCCGGTTCGCTGCGCGCCTCCTGCGAAAGAGTCCCGGTTTCGCGGCGGTCTCGATCGCCGTTCTGGCTCTCGGCATCGGCGGGAACGCCGCGATTTTCACCCTCGTCAACCGCGTGATGCTCCGGCCTCTTCCCTATCCCGAGCCGGAGCGTCTGATGGCCCTTTCCCTGACGGCGAGCGGGCGCGGGATGAAGAACCTCGCGGCGTCGGACGCGCTCCCCTGGTCGTTTCCCAAGTTCCGGATGCTTCGCGAGATCGACCGCGATTTCGAGCGCCTCGCCGCGTTCGGCGAGGACGCGCTGAACCTCGCCGGGACGGGCGAGCCGGAGCGCGTCCGCGTCGAATATGCCAGCGGCGACTACTTTCCGATGCTGGGCGTTCGCGCGCAGGCGGGGCGCCTCCTCTCTCCCACGGACGATTCGGCGGGGGCCGCTCCGGCGGCGCTGCTGGCGGACGGGCTCGCGCGCCGGCGATTCGGATCGCCGGCCGCCGCCGTCGGCCGGATCGTTTCGCTGAACGGGATTCCGGTGACCGTTGTCGGCGTCGCCGCGCCCGGGTTCTCCGGCTTGGGCGGCGCGGCCGCGTTGTGGGTACCTCTCGCGCTCGCTCCGCGCCTGCTCTATCCCTCCGCGCTCGCCGAGGCGGGCGACCACTGGCTCGACGTCGTCGGGCGGCGGCGCGCCGGCGTGACGGACTCCGCGGCGCTCGCCGAGATCTCCGCCGCCGGCCTCCGAATCGCCGAAGCGTTCCCCGTTCCCGCCCGATTCAACGACGGGAGCGTGTGGGGCGCGCGCGCCGTACCGCTCGGAGAGGCCCGGAAGGACCCGTGGGTTCGCCGCGCGCTGACGATCCTCCTCGCGGCCATCGGCGCCGTTCTGCTCCTCGCCTGCGGCAACCTCGCCGCGCTCCTCGTCGCCCGGGGCGCGGCACGGCGCCACGAAATCGCCGTCCGGCTCTCCCTCGGTGCCACCGCGGGCCGGATCCGCCGCCAGCTCCTCGCGGAGAGCCTGCTGCTCGCCGGCGCCGGCGGGGCGCTCGGCCTGGAAATCGCCCTCTGGGGAAGCCGCGCACTCGTCGCGTTCGCCCCGTCCCGTCCCGGCGAGACCGGTCTCTCGGCAGGCGAGCTCCTCGACCTCTCGCGCGCCGCCGTCGACCTGCGCGTGGTCGCCTTCACCGCCGCGCTCGCGCTCGCGACGGGGGTCCTCTTCGGTCTGGTCCCGGCGTGGAGAGCGTCGCGAGGGATGCCCGGAGAATTTCTCCGCGATTCTTCGGCGCGCGGCTCGCGCCGTTTCGGCAAGGGACGGTCGGCGGTCGTCGCGGCCGAAATCGGCCTCGCGTTGACTCTCGTCCTCGGCGCGGGCCTCCTGGCCCGGAGCTTCGGCGCGCTTTCGCGGGTCCCGCTCGGTTTCGAACCGGCGCACGTGATCGCGTTCTCGATCAAGCCGCCGGAAACCGCGCTGGACGAGAAGAGCACGCCTCCCTTCCATGCGGCGCTGCTCGCGAGGATCTCCGCGATCCCCGGCGTCCGGGACGCCGGCATCGACCTGTGCGCTCCCCTGTCGGGAAGGTGCAACCGCACCGGGATCCGCCAGCTCGACGGCGCCCGCCACGCGCCCGGGACGCTTCCGCCGATCGGAATTCACTTCGTGAGCACCGGATACTTCTCGACGCTGTCGATCCCGCTTCGCGCCGGCCGGCCGTTCACCGCGGCGGATCGGGCGGGCGCGCCGCGCGTCGTCATCGTCAACGAGACCGCGGCTCGCCGTCTCTGGCCGGACGGACGCGCGGTCGGCCGCCGGATCGGCCTCGGACAGGGCGGATTCGAGGACGGAGAGCAGGCGGAGGTCGTCGGCGTCGTCGCCGACGTCCGCTACGGCGGGGTCGACGCGCCCCCGACGCTCGACGCCTACATCCCCGATCTCCAGTACGCTTTCGGCGCCTCGACGATCTTCGTGCGGTTCACGGGAAACCCCGCGGGCGCGGTACCGGCGCTTCGCGCCGCCGTTCGATCGGTCGCTCCCGATCTTCCCATCGACGACGTCCGGACGCTCGGCGCCCGCGTCGCCGACGCCCTCTCCTCCGCCCGATTCGCTGCCGCGCTGCTGGGGGGATTCGCGCTGTTCGCGACGGCTCTCGCCGCGCTCGGCATCTATGGGCTGCTCGCGCAGGCCGCTTCGGAACGGTCGCGGGAGATCGGCATTCGTCTCGCTCTCGGGGCGACGCCGCGGACGGTCCTCGCGATGATGCTTCGCTGGTCGGCGGCGGTCACGGCCGCCGGGATCGCGGGAGGCGCCATCCTCTTCGCGCTCGTCTCGAGGACGCTCGGAGCCCTCCTCTTCGGCGTCCGGCCCGGCGACCCGTCGACCGTCGCCGTGGTCGGCGGCTTCGTCGCGGCGGTCGCGATCGGCGCGAGTCTCCTTCCGGCCGCGAGGGCGGCGAAAACCGACCCGGTCCGGGCCCTGAGGGACGAATGAGGGCCCACGTGACCTTTCGGCGGGCGTCGCGTCTCCCGTTCGAAGGGCGTTTTCGCCCGAACGAGGTGAACCGATGAGGTCATTCGCCAGCAACATCCGTTTCGCTTTCCGCCTGCTCCGGCGAGCCCCCGGCTTCGCGCTGGCCGTGATCGCCGTCCTCGCCCTCGGGATCGCCGCCGCGGCCGCGCTCTTCTCGGTCGTCGACGCCGCGATCCTGCGCCCCCTCCCGTTCTTCGAGCCGGACCGCCTCGTCGCCGTCGTCTCCGCGGACCGCGCTCACCACTTCCGCGGGGCGTCGTCGCCTCCCGATCTGGTCGACTTCCGGGCGTCGGTTCCCGCGCTCTCCGACGTCGCCGCGACGATGCCGTGGACTCCGGCCGCGACCGGAGGCGGGGAGCCGGAGAGGCTCCGCGGTCTTCTCGTCTCCGCGAACTTCTTCTCGATGCTCGGCGTCCGCGCCGCGACAGGGCGCACCTTCCACCCCGGAGAGGAGTCTCCGGGCCGGGAGCGGGTCGTCGTCGTCGGAGATGCGCTCTGGCGGAGGCGCTATGGCGCCGACTCCCGCCTCGTCGGGCACTCGATTCTCCTGAACGGCGATCCTTACACGGTGATCGGGATCGCGCCGCCCGGGTTCCGCTGGGGAAGAGCCTACGGCCGGAACGGCGCCTCCGAGGTCTGGGCACCGTTCGCGCTCACGCCGGAGCGCCTCGCCGCCGGCGAGCGGGGAGACGAGTATCTCGACCTCGTCGGGAGGATCCGCCCGGGCATCTCGCTCTCGGCCGCCCAGGCGCAGGTGGACGCTCTCATCCGCCGGTTCCAGCGCGACTATCCGGCGCAGTTCCCCCCCGGCAGCTCCGTCGTCACGACGCTCGTGCCGCTGCAGCGCGACCTCGTCGGCGACACCCGAAGGCCTCTCTGGATCCTCTTCGGGGCCGTCGGCTTCCTTCTCCTGATCGCCTGCACCAACGCCGCTGGACTCCTCCTCGCCCGCGCCGCGCAGCGGAAGGGCGAGATCGCGATCCGGGTCTCGCTCGGCGCCTCGCGAGGCAGGCTCTTCGTCCAGCTCCTGGCCGAAAGCGTCGTCGTCACCCTCCTCTCGGCCGGCGCCGGCGTCGCGGGGGCATGGGCGCTCCTGCGCCTCGGCACCCGCCGTCTGCCGGAGGACTTCCCCGGGGTCTCCGCCGTCGCGATCGACTTCCGGGGCCTCCTCTTCGTCCTCGCCGTCGCGGCGGTAACCTCGGTCGTCTTCGGCCTCGTCCCGCTCGCCGGCGCCGGAAGGGCCGACCTGCGGAGGAAGATCGACGAAGGCCGGGGCGCCGGTTCGCGGAGCGAGGGCCGTCTCCGGCGCGGCCTCGTCGCCGCGCAGCTCGGCCTCGCCGGCCTCCTCCTCGTCGGGGCGACGCTCCTCGCGATCAGCCTCGCCCGCGTCCTGCGCGTCGATCCCGGCTTCGAGGCCCGGCACGTGATCACGGGCGACCTCTCCCTTCCCCGTTCCCGGTATCCGGACGCGTCCCGCCGCGAGATCTTCCGGAACGCCGCGATCGCCCGCCTCGAGGCGACCCCGGGCGTCCGGCGGGCCGGAGCGGTCTCGATCCTCCCGCTCGGGAGGAACGAGAACAGCGGCACGTTCGACATCGAAGGGAGGCCGGATCTGTCCGGGAACCGGCAGGCCCACGCGGAGAGCTGGGCCGCGACGCCGGGATACTTCGACGCCATGCGGATCGCGCTCCTGAGGGGACGCCTCTTCAACGCCGGCGACACCGCGTCATCCCTGCCGGTCGCGCTCGTCGACGATGCCCTGGCTCGGACCTATTTCGGCGCAGAAGACCCGGTCGGCCGCCGGATCGACTTCGAAGGAGGCGACCGGGAGAGGAAGTGGCGCGTCGTGGTCGGCGTGGTGCGCACGGTCCGCGCCCGATCGCTCGACGACGAGCCCCGCCCGTCGTTCTATGTCCCTTTCTCGCAGTCCCACGAACCGATCCTGACGCTCGTGGCGCGGGTCGAGGGGAATCCCGCGTCCTTCGCCGGGACCCTCCGCGCCGCGGTCGCCGCCGCCGACCCCGACCAGCCGCTCGGGACCGTCGCGCCGCTCGAGGAGCTCGTGTCGGAGTCGGTCTCGCAGCGCCGGCTCGCGGCGGCACTCCTCGCCGCGTTCGCGCTCGCCGCGCTGCTGCTCGCCGCCGTCGGCCTCTACGGGGTGCTCGCATTCTCGGTCGCGCGCCGGAAACGCGAGATCGGAGTGCGAATGGCGCTCGGAGCCCTTCCTTCCGCGATCGCCGGACTGGTCCTGCGGGAGAGCGCGAGAATGATCGTCGCCGGTCTCGCCGGAGGTCTCGTCGCCGCCTTCGTCCTGACCCGGTTCCTTTCCAGCCTGCTCTTCGGGGTCGCCGCGATCGATCCGGCCGCCTTCGGCGGCGTCGCCGCGGCCCTCGGCGCCGCCGGTCTCCTCGCGAGCTTTCTCCCCGCCCGCCGCGCCGCCCGCATCCCTCCGATGGAGGCGCTCCGGGATGAGTAGGATCGCCCTCGCCGCCGACCTTCGCGACGCCGCCCGCCGACTGCGATCCTCGCCGGGTTTCACGGCGACGATTCTCCTGATCTTCGCTGTCGGCCTCGGCACGACGACGGCCGTCTTCGCCATCGTGCATGCGCAACTCCTCCGGCCGCTGCCGTTCGCCCATCCCGACCGGCTCGTCTCTCTGTCGGAGACCTCACCGAGCGAACACAACGACCGATACGAGGTGTCGCTTCCCAATCTCGAGGACTGGCGGGCGGCCGACCGCGATTTCGAAGCGATGGCCTATTACGTCGAAGACGAAGTCACCGTACCTTCCGGGGATCGCGCACTCCGTCTGCCGAGCGCCGAAGTCTCGGCGGAATTCTTCCGGACACTGGGAGTCGCGCCGGAAATCGGTTCCGCGTTCCGGGGGGGAGCCGGCGCCTCGGGAACGGTCGTCGTGAGCCATCGATTCTGGCGGGATCGCCTCGCCGGGCGCACCGACGTCGTCGGAAGAGACCTCCATGCCGGCGGCGAATCGCGGACGATCGTCGGCGTGATGCCGGCTTCCTTCGACTTCCCCTCCGAGAACACCGACCTCTGGACCCCGCTCGTCGTCGAACCATGGATGCGCAACCGCTCGGTTCACGTTTTCCGCGCGATCGCGCGGCTGAAAGAGGGCGTCGCGGCCACGCGGGCGAACGCCCACCTTTCGCGCGTAGCCGCGCAGGTTCGGCAACGCGACCGTGGCGCGGACCCGGATCACGGCGCGGCAGTCCGGTCTCTTCGCGAGGCCATCGTCGGGCCGGTCCGCTCGGGGCTCTGGGCCCTGGCCGGAGCGGTTCTCCTCGTCTGGCTGATCGCCTGTGCCGATCTCGCTTCGATGCTCCTCACGCGCGCCGCGCGCCGGAAGCGGGAAATCGCCATCCGGCGCGCGTTGGGAGCGAGTCGCTGGCGGCTCGCGGCCGCAATGGCGACGGAAGGAACGTTGATCGGGGGGCTCGGCGGCACCGCCGCGTACTTTGCGTTCGTCTGGAGCGCTCGCGCCGTTTCCTCGCTGCTTCCGCCCGGACTTCCTCACGGCCCGGTCGTGAGCGGCGGACCCGCGGCGCTCTCGTTCTCGCTCGCCGTCGGACTCGCGTCGGGAGTCGTCCTCGCCATCGCTCCCGCGATCCTCCTGCTGCGCCACGGCCGTCTTCTTCCTGGCCGGGATGCCGACACCGCCCGCCCGGAGCGATCCCTGGTCGACGTGCTGGTGATCACGCAGACCGCTCTCTGCATGGTCCTGATGACGGGCGCGGCGCTGCTCGGGCGCAGCTTTCTCCGTCTCGCCTCCGTCGACCCCGGCTTTCGAGAAGAACGCCTGCTGACCATGAAGCTTGATCTCGGCGACGCCGGCTGGCGCACGCGCTCGGAGCTGCGCGCCTTCGCTTCCGAGCTCGAGCGGAGGACCGGCACCGTCCCGGGAATCGTCTCCGCGAGCGCGACCAGCCGCCTCCCGGTCAGCGGAGGAGACTCCCAAGGAGATCTGACCGTCGAGGGGAGGAGTGTCTCGGGTGCACCGCCTCCCGCGAGCTTCCGGCGGATCCTTCCCGGCTACTTCCGAACCATGGGGATTCCGATCGTCCGCGGGCGCGACTTCGACGGACGGGACGCCGGAACGCCGATGGTCGCGATCGTCAACGCCTCCCTCGCCGCCCGCTGCTGGCCGGGCATGGACCCTCTCGGGCGTCGCATCAAGGTCGGGCCGGCGGAGCGCGAACCGTGGCTGACGGTCGTCGGCGTCGTCGGAGACGTTCTCAACGGCGGGCTCGCCGACGGCGTCCGGCTTGCGACCTACGAGCCCTTCACGCAGCGGCCGACGGAGACGTTGTCGCTCGTCGCCCGGGTCGATCGCGGGTCCGAGGCGTCGGTCGCGGCGGTCGTCCGCGCGGTACGCGCCGTCGATCCGCGAATCGCGGTCTACGACGTCGCCTGGATGAAGGAGAGGATCCGGCAGGTCCTCGCGCCGCGCCGCACGTATACCGTCGCGACCGGTTTCTTCGCCGGCGCGACTCTCCTCCTCGCGGCGCTCGGTCTCTTCGGGCTTCTCTCCTCCGCCGTCAACGCCCGCACGCGCGAGATCGGCGTGCGCGTCGCCGTCGGAGCCCGGGCGGCCGATATCCGGGGGCTCGTCCTTCGCTGGGGCGGCCGGCGTCTCGCGGCGGGGATCGCCGTCGGCGCGCCCGCTTCCGCCGCGGCTGCCGAAGTCCTGGCTCGCCGCGTGCCCGGGTCGCTCTTCGGCATCTCCCCGAGCGACGGCGCGACGTTCGCGTCGGTCACGGGACTCCTCGCGCTCGTCGGTCTTGCCGCGGCCCTCGTCCCCGCCCGCCGGGCGGCGCGAATCGATCCGATGGAAGCGCTTCGGACGGAATAGACTCCGTCGATCGCCACGAAAGGAACACGATGATCGAACTCTCCCGCGTCGAAAAGTTCTATCCCACGGGACCGTCGAAGACCTGGGTCCTCCGCCAGATCGACCTCCGGATCGACGAAGGCGAATTCGTCTCGATCATGGGACCGTCCGGCTCCGGAAAGACGACGCTCCTTTCGATCATGGGGATGCTCGACGCCGACTGGTCGGGGGAATACCGGTTCCTCGGCGAGCCGATCCACGAGATGAAACCGAAGCAACGGGCGGAGATCGCCAAGAAGAACGTCGGCTTCGTCTTTCAGCAGTATCACCTCCTGGACAACCTGACCGTCCGCGAGAACCTGGACGTCCCCCTCTCCTACCGGAACGTGAAGGGCTCGGAACGGGCCGCGATGGTCGCCGACATGCTCGACCGGTTCCAGATCGTCGGGAAAAAGGACCTCTTCCCGACGCAGCTCTCCGGGGGACAGCAGCAGCTCGTCGGCGTCGCGCGGGCGCTGATCGCGAATCCGAAGCTGATTCTCGCCGACGAGCCGACGGGGAACCTCCACTCCGACCAGGGGCGCGAGATCATGGAGCTCTTCAAGAGGCTGAATGCGGCGGGCACGACGATCGTGCAGGTCACGCACTCGGAGACGAACGCCGCGTACGGGAACCGGATCGTGAGGCTCAGGGACGGCTGGCTCGTCAAATGAGGCCGGTGCGGACCGGACGCGCCGCCGTGCGGACGCGAAAGCCCGGCCTTCGTCATCGGTCGAAGGATCCGCTTCGCGGGCTCTCCGCGCGAGCGTCCCGGGTCACCGCTCCCCGCTGCTAAGCTAGCGCCCCATGCGGCCATCGCCTCCCGCGCGAATCCTCGTCGCCGACGACCAGCCGGACGTGCTGGAGGCCCTGCGTCTCCTCCTGAAGACGGAGCGCTACGCGACGGAGACGGCTCCCTCTCCGGCCGCCGTCCTCGACGCGGTCCGGCGGCGCGAGTACGACGCGCTCCTGATGGACCTGAACTACGCGCGGGACACGACCTCCGGGCAGGAAGGTCTGGACCTCCTCAGCCGGCTGCGCGAGATCGACGACCATCTCCCGGTGATCGTCATGACGGCGTGGGGGTCGATCGACCTCGCCGTCGAGGCGATGCGCCGCGGCGCCCGGGATTTCATCCAGAAGCCGTGGGACAACGCGCGCCTCCTCGCGACGGTCCGAACCCAGGTGGAGCTCGGCGCCGCGCTCCGCCGCGGACGGCGCCTGGAGGCGGAGAACCGCGTTCTCCGCGAGATCGCCCCGTCGTTCATCGCCGACTCCCCCGCGATGCAGCCGGTCCTTCAGATGATCGCCCGGGTCGGTCCGACCGACGCGAACGTCCTCGTCACGGGCGAGAGCGGCACCGGGAAGGGCCTGGTCGCGCAGGCGCTCCATGCCGCGTCGCCGCGCGCCGCGGGTCCGTTCGTCGCGATCAACATGGGGGGCCTGCCGGAGGGCGTCTTCGAGAGCGAGCTCTTCGGCCACGTACGCGGCGCCTTCACCGACGCGAAAGCCGATCGCATCGGCCGGTTCGAGCTCGCGGCCGGGGGGACTCTGTTCCAGGACGAGATCGCGAACCTGACGCTCGCGCAGCAGGCGCGGCTCCTCCGGGTGATCGAAACCGGCGAATTCGAGGCGGTCGGTTCCTCGCGCACCCGGAAGGTCGACGTCCGGATCATCTCGGCGACCAACGCCGACCTGCGGACGGAAGTCGCGGCCGGACGGTTCCGGCAGGACCTCCTCTTCCGGCTGAACACCGTCGAGATTCCCCTTCCCCCGCTCCGGGAAAGACGAGACGACCTTCCGGCGCTGGCGGAGCAGTTCCTGCGGCAGCACGCCGGCAAGCACCGGAAGCCGGCCGTCGGTTTCGGCCCGGCCGCGCTCGAGACGATGCGCGCCTACGCCTGGCCCGGCAACGTCCGCGAGCTCGAGCACGTCGTGGAACGCGCCGTGCTCATGGCGGAGGGACGGGAGATCCGCGCCGCGGATCTCGGGCTCTCTCCGGCGAGCGCGCCCGCGACGGCCGTCGAGGAAATGAGCCTCGAAGAGGTGGAGACGCTCCTCATCCGGAAGGCGCTCGCGCGCTTCGACGGGAACGTGAGCCGGGCGGCGGAATTCCTCGGCCTTTCCCGCAGCGCGTTGTACCGCCGCCTCCAGCGGTACGGTCTGTGACCGGAGGCGCCGCCGCGCCGTGAGCCGCCGGAAACTCAGCCACGAATCGCAGGTCCTCCGGCTGGCGCTCGCGGCGGGGCTCCCCGCGCTCCTCGCGTGCGTCGTGCTCCTCTGGCTCGACCGGACGGACCCGCGGCTCTCGATTCCGCTGATCGCGATCCTGACGGCGCTCTGGCTCGGGTTCGCGTTCGCGGTCCGCGAGCGGGTCGTCCGGTCGCTCCAGACCGTCGCGAACCTGATCGGCGGCCTCCGGGAGAGCGACTATTCCCTCCGCGGGAGGGAGCTCGGCGGGGACGACGCGATGGGAGACGTCGTCTGGGAGATCAACCAGCTGACGGAGATCCTGCAGCAGCAGAGATTCGGCGCGATCGAGTCCGCGGCGCTGCTGAAGGCGGTCATGACGAAGATCGAGATCGCGATCTTCGCGTTCGACGACGAGGAACGCGTGCGCATCGCCAACCGCGCCGGCGAGCGGCTCCTCGGCGCGCCGATGGACCGCCTGCTCGGGCGGACGGCGGCCGATCTCGGCGTCGCCGACTGGCTCACCGGGGCGCCCGCGAAGACCATCCAGGGGCCGATCGCCGGCCGGTCGGGGCGCTGGGCCGTCCGGCGCTCGGTGTTCCGGGAACGAGGACGCCCCCAGCAGCTCGTCGTCGTGGCCGATCTCCAGCAGGCGCTCCGGGAGGAGGAGCGCCAGGCCTGGCAGCGGATCATCCGCGTCCTCGGGCACGAGCTCAACAACTCGCTCGCGCCGATCCAGTCGATCGCGGAGAGCCTCCAGGGAATCGTCGCGCACGGCGACCGGCCCGAGGACTGGGAATCGGACCTTCGCCGCGGCCTCCAGGTGATCGGCGCGCGCGCCGCCGCGCTCTCCCGGTTCATGGACGGCTACCGGCAGCTCGCCCGTCTTCCCGCGCCGCAGCCGCGTCCGGTCGTCCTGGAGGAGCTCGCGCGCCGGGTTGCCGGCCTCGAAACGCGCGTGCGGGTGGAAATCCGCAGCGGGCCGCCCGTCGTCCTCGACGCCGACGCCGATCAGATCGAGCAGCTCCTCATCAACGTGATCCGGAACGCGGCGGACGCCGCCCTCGAAACCGGGGGGGGCGTCGTGCTCTCGTGGCGCGACCACCCCGACGAGGTCGAGATCACGGTGACCGACGGCGGACCCGGTCTCGCGAACACCGCCAACCTCTTCGTCCCTTTCTTCACCACGAAGCCGGGGGGCTCCGGGATCGGCCTCTCGCTCTCGCGCCAGATCGCCGAGGCGCACGGCGGATCGCTGTCTCTCGAGAACCGGCGCGACGCGAAAGGATGCGTGGCGAGGCTGGTCCTGCCGCTGAGGGGCGCCGCGGGCGACTGACGCGGCCTTCGTGCTCCTGGATTCGTGTATTGTCCGAGGGAGAACCCTCGCGCTCGGGCGACTGGGCCGTCAGCGGCCCCCGGCTTCGAGGTACGGCGAGGCGTGAGCCCGATCGCGTCGTTCGGCTACGAACCGCCTTCGACGTCGATCCGCCGCAGCCCCGGCGAAGGCGGTGAGATGCGGGTCGCCCGAGGCCTACCCGCGCGTGTGTCGCCGGCTCTCGCGGGCCGCACCCGCCTTAGTAGTAAGGTTCCCAGATCCAGAAAATCATCTCGCTGATCCGGGCCGCCAGTCCCCGGTGCTCCCACTTCTGGCGCGTCACCTGCCGGCAGCGCTTCCAGTCGTCCTCGAACATCGCCGTGACTTCGGCGGCGAAGCCCCGGTCGTAGAAGGCGAGGCTCTCCTCGGCGTTCTTCCCCATCGAGCGCTGGTCGAAATTGATCGAGCCGATCGTCGAGAAGACGCCGTCGACCACGAAGGTCTTGTTGTGCATCATGGTCGGCTGGTATTCGTAGATCTGGATTCCCGCATCCAGCAGGGGCCCGTAATGCAGCCGCGAGGCGAGACGCACCATCGGAAGGTCGATGTTCGTTCCCGGAACCATCACGCGGACGTCGACGCCCCGCTTTTTGGCGCGGATCAGGGCGTTGCGGGTCTGCTTGTCCGGCAGGAAATAGGCGTTCTGAATGAGGATGGACCGCCGCGCCGCCTGGATCGCCATGTAATAGAGCTCTTTCGGGACCGAGGACGCGTCGCCGCGAGACGCCTTGATCGCCTCGACCTCGATGTTCCCGCGAGGCGCGACCTTCGGGTAGAACTTGTCCCCCGCGAGGATCTCCCCGGTCGTGTACGTCCAGTCCTCGGCGAAGATCGCCTGCATCTGCGGGACCACCGGCCCCTCCACGCGAACCTGGGTGTCGCGCCATTCCTTCGTGTTCCGCGCGTCGCCGAGCCAGCGCTCGTCGATCCCGAGGCCGCCGGTGTAGCCGACGTCGCCGTCGACGATGAGGAGCTTGCGATGAGTGCGTTTTCCGATCTTGTAGATCGAAAAGAGCCGGATCGGCCTGTAGACGCGGACCTTGACGCCCGCCTGCTTGAGCGGCTCCTCGAGATCGCCGAGCTTGCTCCCGTAATCGTCGATCAGGAACCGGACCTCGACCCCGCGTTTCGCGGCGTCGATCATCGCGGCGGCGAACTGCCGTCCCGCATCGTCCGGCTGGAAAATGTAGGTCTCGAGATCGACGCTCACTTTCGCGTTCCGGATGTCGCCGGTCATCGCGGGAAAGATCTGGTCGCCGTTCTTCAGGATCCGGGCCGCATTCCCGCCGACCATGTTGCTGCTCAGCGTGTCGAGCGATCGACGGAACTGCGGGTCCGAGACGCCGAAGTCGGGAACGAAATGGTAGATTTCCCGCTTTTCGGAAGCGAGCACGCTGTGCGTCACCGTGCAGCGAAGCTGGAGCGCCGCCGCGAGGACGACGGTCGCGGCCAGAACCCGGCGGCGGGCGGAAAGCGTCACGGCCGGCGGGACACCGCTTCGGCCGTCGCGCGGGCGCCGCGAGAGGCTCCGTCCGCTTCCCAGAGGAGCGGGCGCGGGCCGGCGTCGCGGGCGACGCGAGTTTCGGAGCGGGCCAGTCCGGCGCGTCGTGAGCTCTTCGGCGCGCCGCTGACGAGCACGGCGATGCCACCGACGAGGAAAAAAGCTCCGATGAGCGCGCAGAGGGTCTTCACGGTTGTCTCCTGACACCGCTACGGAATGCAGGAACGGTGCCACGGATCGAGGAGACGAGATCGGCGGTCAGGATGGGCGGCGCGGCGGGAAGGGACCGCGAAAGGCGTCGCGGTAGAGCGTCGCCGACGGGACGTCGTCTTCGTTCCCGACGATCGCGACGACGTCGAAGCGGCAAGCGCGTCCGTGCAGGCGGCGGCGAGCGAGGTACCACTCCGCCGCCCGGGCGATCCGTCTCTGTTTCTCGGGAGTGACGGCCGCCGCCGGATGTCCCGCGACCGGCCCGCGCCGCCATTTCACCTCGACGAAGCAGAGCAGGTCCGCCTCCTCCGCGATCACGTCGAGCTCGCCGGCCGGAGTGCGGAAGTTCCGTTCGCGGATTCGAAAACCGTTCCGCCGGAGGAACGAGACGGCGAGGGACTCGCCCCGCTCTCCCGACGCGCGGGTCGCGACGGGCTTCCGTTCGGCCGCCGGCCCCGGCGCGAGCGCCCGGCGCAGCCGGGCGGCGAGCGAAGCCCACGTTCCACGGAGCGTCACGGCCCGATTATCCCCCGCCCATTCTCCCGGAGCTTCCGGGATAAACTGCGCGCGCTTGACACCGTTCTCCCTCTTCGGCGCCTCGCGGCGCGCGCTCGCGGAGGCCGTTTCCCGGGCCGTTGCGGAGGCCTTCGGAACACCCCCGGCCGCGGTCGAGCTCGAACGGCCGGCCAATGCCGCCCACGGCGATTACTCGACGACCGTCGCCTTCGATCTGGCGAAGGCGCTGCGCCGGCCGCCGCGCGAGATCGCGGCCCGGCTCGCGGAAACGATCGTGCTCCCGCCCGGAGTCGCGCAGGCGCGGGTGGAGGGCGCGGGCTACGTGAACTTCCGCCTCGACCGTCCGAGCTTCATCGCGCGCTTCCTCGCCGAAGCTCCGGAGGACGCCGCCGGAACGGGAGCCGGCGACAAGGTGATCGTCGAGCACACGAACATCAATCCGAACAAGGCGGCCCACATCGGCCACCTGCGCAACGCGATCCTCGGCGACACGCTCGTCCGATGCCTCCGCGCCTCCGGGACTCCCGTCGAAGTCCAGAACTACATCGACGACACCGGCGTCCAGGTCGCCGACGTGGTCGTCGGCTTCTGGGACCTCCGCCAGTGGAGCCTCGACCGGATCCGCGCGGCGATCGCGGACCCGGCGAGCGCGGGGGCGCACTATCGCGCGTTCGGCGACGTCTGCTGGGACGTCTACGCGGAGGTCGGCCGCTGGTACGAGTCGGACGTCTCGACGAAGGGCCTTCGGAACGAAACCCTCCACGCGATGGAGGAGGGCGGCAACGCGCGCTCCGCCGCCGCCGCGATGATCTCGGAGGCGGTCGTGCGGGAGCACGTCGCGACCATGGGGCGCCTCGGCGTCGCCTACGATCTCCTCCCCCGCGAGTCCGACATCCTCGCGAAGCACTTCTGGACCCGGGCATTCGATCTCCTCAAAGGACGCGCCGCCATCGCGCTCGAAACCGAGGGGAAGCACGCGGGGTGCTGGGTGATGCGGCTCACGCACTCGGAGGAATTCGCGGGCCTCGAGGAACCGGACAAGATCCTGGTCCGGAGCAACGGGACCGTCACCTACACCGGGAAGGACATCGCCTACCAGCTCTGGAAATTCGGGAAGCTCGGCCTCGATTTCGACTACGCGCCGTTCGCTCCCGACTGGAACGCGGGGCGCGGCGCGGGGGAATCGATCCCGGCCGACGTGCGTTCCCACCCCGTCTGGCGGACGGAAACCGGCGCGTCGGGCGAGCATCCCTCATTCGGCGGCGCGACGCGGGTGGTCAATGTGATCGACCAGCGGCAGTCGTATCCCCAGAAGGTCGTCCGCGAAGGGCTCCTCGCGCTCGGCTTCGAGGCCGAGGCGAACCGGTCGATCCATTTCGCCTACGAGATGGTCGCGATGACGCCGAAGTCGGTCGCGCGGCTCGCGGAGGAGTTCGGGGACGAGTACCGTCTCACGGACGACGATCGCGGAAAGGCGTTCGTCGAGATGTCGGGCCGAAAGGGCCTCGGCGTCAAGGCGAACGACCTGCTCGAGCTGCTGGTCCGCGAAGCGCGGAAACGCGCCGTCGGGAACGAACTCGAAGCGCCTCCATCAGACGGCGCCTGGTTGTCCATTCCCGAGGCGATCGCGGTGGGCGCGCTTCGTTACTTCATGCTCAAGTTCGGCCGCAACAAGGTGATCGCCTTCGACTTCGACGAGGCGCTCAATTTTGAGGGGGACAGCGGCCCCTATCTCCAGTACTCGTCCGTCCGCGTCGAGAACATCCTGCGGAAGCTCCGCGACCGCAGACTTCCCGCGGACGTCGACGCCGCGGCGCTCGGCGAGGAGGCGTGGGAGGACGATCTCTGGGAGATTTTCGTCGAGACCGCGCGGATCGACGAGGTCGTCGCGCGCGCGGTCGAAACCCTCGAGATCGCGGCCGTCGCGCGCCACGCCTACGCGCTCGCCCAGGCGTTCTCGCGCTTCTACCACCGGCATCCGATCGCGTCGGAAGAGGACGCCCGGGTGCGGAACCGCCGGCTCGCCGCGGCCCTCGCGTTCCGGGCCGGGCTCGCGCGCCTGTTATCCCTTCTCGGAATTCCGTCGCCGGAAAAGATGTGACAGCACGCCCGGCGCCCGCGGGGATGCGAAGCGGGCGAGCATCGGGGCCGTCGCGAGCAGCACTTTTCCGATCTTCCAGCCGCTCCGGACCTTCGTCCAGCGCATCAGGACCGCGGCGCCGAGCAGGAAGAGCCCTCCCCACTTGAGGGAGGCGCCCGCCGTTTCGACCCCCGCGACGGTTTCCGAGGAGATCCGGGCGGTCGCGCTCTCGAGCTCCCGCCACGAAGCGCCGAGGCGGACGCGTTCGCGATCGCCGGCCGCGACGAGATCTTCGAGATCGGCCTTCACGATTCCGGCCCCGTGAAAGCGTCGAAATCCCGGCGGAGCTCCTCCGCGGTGCGAGGGAACGAAGGACCCGCCATTCCCCGCCACGCCACGACGGCCAGACCGGCGGCCGCCAGCACGCACACGCCGAACACGGCGAAGATGGCCCCGACGAGCGTTCCCCACCAGGCATAGAGCGCGGCCACGAGTCCCGCGACGAGCAGGGCGGACGCGAGCACCGTCAGCGTCAGCGCGACGACGAGCATCACGACGCGGAGGGCGGTTCCCTTCGCCCACGCCCCCGCCTCGCGGCGGAACATCTGCCATCGGAGGGAGGCGAGCGATCGGGCCGAGCGGGCGAATGCCGCAGCGGCGCGTTTCCAGTGACCCCAGCTTCCGGACGCCGGTTCCGGCGTCTCCGGTTCTTCCACGGCGGCGTCGATCAGTCGCGCGACGCGATCCCGGCCGCGATCACCGCGATCGCGGCCGCGCCGATCACCCATTTCCACGCCGACCGCCGGCGGTGCGGCCTGCCGGCGACCAGCGGAACGCCGTACTCCTTTGCGAGGTGCACGCCGCGCTCCGCGGCGAGCGCCAGGAGGGCGGCCGCGTGCCGTTTCGCGTCGTCCAGGAGCTGTTCTCCGCGCGACACCGCCTCCTCCCGGAGAACTCCCCAGGACTCGGCGAAGTCCTCGTTTCCATCCTTCAGCGATTTCGACGCTTCGCTCAGGACCGCCTGCCAGGTGTTCATCGTGGCCTCCCCGGTCGCAACCGGCTTCTATCCTACTCCGGCCGGGCAGGGAGCAAAAAGAGCGCCACGGGAGCGGGCGCGTCGGCTGCTCCCCCGCCCCCGGGGCGCCCCTCGCCCGATTCGATCGGGATCAAGACCGGGCCGGGGGTTCTCCGGCGCCGAGGACGGCGTCCAGGACGGAGATCGGGATCGCGCGCTCGGCCGCGGCCGCATCGGCGAGATCGACGGAATCGACCGCGAGCGCGACGAAATCCGTTCCCCTCCGGATCGCGACGGCGGCCTGCCGCGTCGACGGGTCTCGTCGGCCGGGGTCGACCAGCGCGAGGCGGCCCCGGGGCATCACGAGCTCACCCTCCCGAACCTCGCGGACGGGGGCGACGAAGCCGACTCGCTCCGCCGGAATGAAGTATTCGGTCCCGTCGACGCGAACGACGAGGCCGGCGGCGCTCACGCGTCGGCCAGGCGGAACCGCGAGATCTCCCGCTCGAGCGCGTCGATCTCGGTCTGGAGCTCCTCGACCGCCGCGCTCACCGCGGACGCGGTCTGCGTGTTCTCTCCGCTCTGGCGGCGGACGCCCGAGATCAGCTCCACGAGACGGGCCGATTCGGCCTTCTGGCGCTCCGTCGAGGAAAGGACCTCGCGGATCCGCGCGAGCGTGCTCTCCGCCGCCTGCGCGATCGAGTCGCCGGCATTCTTCTGCTCGCGAAGAGCTCCCTTGATCGACGCGGAGCGTTCCCGCATCGACGCCACCGCGTTCTCGACGTGCCGCCCTCCCGCCTTCTGCTGGGAGATCGCGGACGCGATCTGCCCGATCTGCTCGCGGACCCGGTCGATCGCGGTCGCGACGCGGTGCGAGCCGTCGCTCTGTTCCGCCGTCGCGCGCGCGATCTCGGCGGCGGCCTCGCTCGCCTGCCGCGACCGCTCGAGAATCTTCCCGAGGCGCTCGCCGGCGCTCTGGGAGCGCGCGGATCCGTCCTCCACGCGGCGGACCAGCTCCTTGGTCGAATCGGAGAGAACCGAGACCTCGTTCTGCATTCCGGAGAGCAGCTCGCCGATCTCCGACGCCCCGGCGGAGGCGCGCTCCGAGAGCGCGCGGATCTCGGCGGCGACGACCGCGAAACCCTTGCCCTCCTCGCCCGCCTGCGCCGCGAGGATCGCGGCGTTCAAGGCCAGGAGATGGGTCTCCCCCGCCACTTCCTCGATCATCCGGACGATCTTCCCCACTTCGCGGGACCGTTCGCCGAGGGTCGTCATCCGCGCGGAGTCGGCCCGGACCGCCTCGCGGACGGCCGACATCGCGGAGACCGTCTGCATCACCGCCTCCTGTCCCCCCTGCGCGTCGTGGGCCGCGCCCTCGGAGAGCTGGGCGCTCTTGCGGGCGCTCTCGCGAACCTGCCGGATCGAGGCGTCGATCAGCGTCATCGACGCCGCCGTCTCCCCGGCGAAGGCGCTCAGGCTCTCGACCGACTGATCGATCGACGCGATCGACTGGGCCATCTCCACCGCCGCCGTCGAGGTTTCTTCGATCGACGCGTGCAGGGCGTCCATGTGCTGGGAGACCTCCTCCAGGGACGCGGCCATCTCGAGGATCGACGAACCGGTCTCCTCCGCGGAGGCGGAGAGGTCCTCCATCCGCTCCCCGATCACGCGCGTGTCGCCGTCCGACTTCTCGATCGAGGCCGAGGCCTGGTCGACGATCTCGTTCTGCGCCTCGGCGCGGACCGCGACCGCCTGCGAATCGCGGCGGATCCCGCCGGCCACCTCGCGCACACGGCGCTGGCCCGAGAGGATCTTCCGGGCGATTCCGGCGAGCCCCTCCGCCATCGTGTTGAAGGATGCGGCGAGCACTCCGATCTCGTTTCGGTGCGGCGTCTCGATCCGACGGCTGAGATCCCCCGAAGCCAGATGCTCGGCCGACCGGGCGATCAGCGTGAGGGGCCGGATCATCACGCGGGTCGCGACGACGATCGCCGCGACGCCGACGGCGAGCACGAGGAGCGTGAGGAGGATCCCTCCTCCCCAGAGCGTCCGTTTCACCTCGTTCCAGTCGTGGGAGTTCAGGACGACCCGCAGCGTGCCCACGATCGCCGTCCGCCGGAAGTTGTCCGCTTCGCCGCGATCCACCCCGGCCGCGACCAGAGCGTCGGTGCCGATGCGCCCGAGCTCGCCCCGGCTCGTCACGCCGAGGCGATCGAGCACCCGCGCGGCGGTCGGCGTGTCCGCGACCGGCGCCGAGAACAGGAACTCTCCTTCGGGGAGTCTTCCCGGCCGGACGAGCGCGGCCGGCCGCCGGGCGGGATCGCTCTGGCCGAGGAGCTTCCCGTCGGCGTCGAGGAACTCCGCGTAGTCGACCGCCGGGTTCAGGAGGAGCGACTGGGCGATGTCGCGCAGATTCGCTTCGAGCCGGAAGTCGAGGTAGTAGCCGCTGCCGGCGGCGGCGGTCTTCACGAGCGAGGTCCCCTCGCGCCGAAGCCGCCCGAGAAAGGCGCGCCGCGCGATGAGGTTGAAGAAGACCAGGTAGGCGATCGCGGAGAGGAAGAGGAGGAGCGTCACTCCCGCGACGAGCTCCGTCGTCATCGACGCGCTCCGGCCGCGGCGGGCGAACGGGTCGACCGGGCTCACGCGGAGCGCTTCCGGGCGGCCCGGTTCGGGCGGTCGCGGCGAAGCCGCCGGATCGGCGAGAGTCGGTTCACGGTCATTTCGCCCGGGCTCTTGGGGCCGAGGATATCAGAGTTCGACGCGCGCCCCCTGGAGGTCGGGGGACGCCGCGAAGAGCGCGCCGCCCGGAATTTCGCCGAGCGCCCGGGCGATCCGCTCGCGCGCCGTTTCGGGCCCGAGGACGATCATCACGCCGCCGCCCCCCGCGCCGCACGCCTTGGCTCCCCAGGCCCCCGCGGCCGCCGCGCGGCGTTCCGCCTCCTCGAGGAGCGGGGTCGAAACGCGCGGAGAGAGGCGCTTCCGGAACGACCATTCCCTTCCGAGCGCCCGCCCCATCGCCTCCGGGTCTCCGGCGTCGAGCGCGGCGGCCATCTCGTCGGCGGCGTCGCGGATGCCGGCGAGAAGACCCGTCACCTCGGGATCACCGTCGATCCGGGCCTTGTAGATTTCCCAGTTGTTGAGGCCGGAGGAGTGCGGTCGTCCCGAGTCGAAGAGGACGAGGGACCGCGCGAAGCGGCCGACGTCGGCGGGAACGCTCCGCATCGATCGCGAGCCCGGGCCGTACCGGATCGCGTGGAAACCGCCGCGGAGCGCGGGGACGTAGTCCTGGGTCCCCGCCGGCCGGCCCAGCACCCGGGTCTCCACGTCGCGGCAAAGATCGATCGCCCGCTCCGCCTCGAGCTCGGCGCCGGCGAGCGCGCCGAGCGCGGAGACGGCGGCGACGAGGAGCGCCGACGAGCCGCCCAGCCCCGATCCGAACGGGACGGACGATTCCGTCTCGATCCGGATTCCGTCCGACATTCCGAGGGCGAGCGCCGCCTCGGCCGAGAGCGCCGCCGCGGAACCGCGCGCGTCCGCGGCGGAGGCGAACCGTTCCTCGGTGCCCAGGTCGCGCGACACGACCTCGAAACCCGAGGCGACCCGCGAGACGCGGACGCGCGCCCGTCGGTCGATCGCGAGATTGACGGTGATCGCGGGAGAGTGGAAGAGATAGAGCGGCCAGAGATCGAGAGTGCCGCCGGCGAGATCGATGCGCGCCGGCGCGGAAACGCAAACGCTCAGCGGATGCTCTCGGCGGCGACGAGGTGGCTCGCGGGGAAGAACTCGCCGGTCATCGCGACGTCCCCCTCCGGGAAAGAATCGGGGCACGCTTCGCGATTGAGGAGGATCCAGACCTGGCCGTCCTCGGCGCGGAACGCCGCGAGGTGCGGTGAACCCTTCGTCTCGGGAATCGCGAGCTTCGGCTGGAGCGCGCAGCGAAGGCAGAAAATTTTGCCCCGGACGACCCGTTCCACCGGCTGCTCGGCGAGCACCGGCGCTCCCGGAGCGGGCTTCGTCAGCGAATCGGCGACGACGGGAATGACCAGGAGACAAAGGGCGGTCGCGCCGACGACCGGACGCCAGACACGCCGCCATGCCCGCGCCGGTCCCCTGCGCTGGGCGATCCTCTTCCGAAGCTCGACGGGGGCGCAGTCGCGGGGACTGCGATCCTTGAGGAGCGACCGGATCCGCCGGAAGCTCTCCAGGCGGAGCGCGCAGCGCTCGCAGCGCGCGAGATGCCCGGCGACCTCGAAGCGGTCACACTCCGAGAGCTCGCCGTCCAGGTAGGCATTCAGGAAAAATCGGGTTCTCGCGCAGTCCATATTCGATGAGAATCTCGCGGCGCCCGCGTCGCGACATTCTCCCTCAACAACCCGGAAAAATGGAGGGGTATTCCGCCGGGAGGGCGGGAATCCGCTGCCGGCAGGCTGCTTCCGGGCGCTACTTCCGGCTTTTGAGCCTCGTCCGGGCAGGGGTGGCGCCGCGCATGTAACCGTGCGTCCGGGCGAACCGCAATAGAGCTTTTTCCAGGAGCTTCCGTCCCCGGTAGAGCCGCGACATGACGGTTCCGACGGGGCATTCCAGGATCTCGGCGATCTCCTTGTACGAGAAGTCCTCGAGGTCCGCGAGGATCACCACCATCCGGTAGTCGGCGGGCAGCCCCTCGAGCGCCTTTTTGACGCCCTCGTCCATGACGCTCGCCAGGTACCGGGACTCCGGGTCCCGCGGCTGTTCGTCGGGATCGTGGCGAACGATCTTCTCGAACGAGTCCTCGATGTCGGAGAACTCGACGCTTCTCGGCTCCAGCTTCTTCTTCCGGTAATTATTGATGAAAGTGTTCTTCAAGATCTTGAAAAGCCAAGCCTTGAGGTTCGTGCCTTCCTCGAACTTGTCGTAGTACTTGTACGCCTTGAAGAACGTCTCCTGGACGAGATCTTCGGCATCCTGGGAGTTGCCGGTCATCCGGTACGCCGTGTTGTAGAGCGAATCGACATAGGGCATCGTCTGGGAATCGAAATCCCAGGCGGTCGTCTCGAGCTTCGGAACGTCCCCTCTTGGCGAGTCAGAAGTTTTCACGAGATTCAACATGTTTTCCTCCAAACCCTGACCGGATCCTGGTGCAAGCGCCCTGCCCGGGAGCATCTCCCGAGGCCACCGCGGCCCCTCTCTTTTTAATCAATCAGTTAGGCGTTCTTCCGGGCCTCACCTGTATTACGAAAAACAGGGAAAAAACGTTTCACCGAAACTTTCGGCGACAAAAAGTCATCCGGAAGGGACAAGAAGGCGCTCTCTCCGGCGGGCAAAGAAAAGCCCCCGCCGCGGCGGGGGCGAGCTCCCGGGCGCCCCCTCTCCGCGTGGAGAGGGGGGTGGGGGTCTACCGGCCCTGGATGGTGAAAGCGATCACGAGCGCGTAGATGACGAGCGACTCGATGAGCGCCAGGCCGAGGATCGCCATCGTCCGGATCGCACCCGCGGCGCCCGGATTTCGAGCCATGCCCTCGCACGCGGCCGCCGTGGCCTTGCCCTGGGCGAACGCGCCGGCCGCCGCCGCGACGGCGATGGCGAACGCGGCACCGACGACACCCCACTTGACTCCACCGGTCTCCGGCGCGGTCCCCTGCGCGAACGCGGGCGCCGCGGTGAGCGCCATCGTCGTCAGGATTCCGTAGAAAGCCTTTTTCGACATCGAACGAATCTCCTTTCTCTCCCTGTTTTCCCCGCGCGGGGCGTTTTCAATGTTCCTCGTGGGCGACCGCGCCCGCGATGTAGATCGTCGAGAGGATCACGAAGATGAAGGTCTGGAGGAGCGCGCCGATCAGCCCGAGCAGCATCATGGGCCAGGGAACGATGATCGGAACCATCCCGAAGAAGATTCCCGTCGCGAGGTGCTCGCCGCCGATGTTGCCGACCAGACGCAGCGAGAGCGAACCGATCCGGACGAACACGCTGACCATTTCGATGATGAACAGCACGGGACCGAGGGCGAGAATCGGCCCCATGAAGTGCCGGAGATACCCGCCCAGGCCGTGCTCGCGGATGCCCTGCGTGTTGAAATAGACGAACGACGTGATCGCGAGCGCGAGCGTCGTCTGGAAGGAGCCGGTGGGAGGCGTGAGGAAGAAAAAGAACCCCATCAGGTTCGAGATCAGGATGAAATAGGTGAACGCTCCGAGAAGGGGCAGATACCTCTTCGCCGCTCCGTGCCCCACGATGTCGTCGATGAGGTCGCGGAGCGCGAGGATGATCATCTCGTTCAGATTCTGGAACCATCCCGGACTCTTCTTGCGAAACCTGCGGCTGGCCAGCGGCAGGACCAGCGCGAGCGCGGCGAAGAGGAGGAACGCCATGATCACGTTGTCCTGGAGCCAGATCCTGCCGCCGTCCGGAAAGAGGAAAGTGCGCCAGCCCGGCGAAAGCCGGTCGACCGGCGGCGCGCCGAGCAGGGAAACGAGGAGCCGGTTCACCGGCCCGTACAGAAACGAGTGCTCCATCAGACGTCGCCTTTGAAGTTCACGCTCTTCGCGCCTCGGTCACTTCGGAATCTCCCCTTTCGATTCGCGAGGCCGCAGCCCCCGGATTCCCTCCCAGCCGATCGCCAGGACGATCACCGAAAGCCCCGCGAGGCCCGCGAGGATATCGAATTCCTTCCACCTCAGGACCAGGGTCAGCAGCAGGAGGATTCCGAGAAACCCCATCGCCGGAACGGCCACGTCCGAGAATCGCATTCCGGTTCTGGGGGCGAGGAACCCTCCCATCACCTTTTCCAGAACGAAAAAGTTGAATATAACGATGGCCGCTCCGATCGTCAAGGAGACGCCGGCGCGCGGCCCGAACGCGGCGAACGCGCCGGCCGCGCCGATTCCGGAGAGCAGCAACGCCGTCCGTTTGACCCGCCGGAGCACCGAATCCGCGGCCGTCACGAAGGCCCCCGGCGGTCTTCCTCGTCGGCCTCGCGCGAGATCTTGAACAGGTTCCAGAATCCGGCCGCGATCCCGAGGGCACCGCCCGCATACGAGCCCCAGGGAGCCCATCCGAACAGACGGTCCGCGCCCTTTCCGAGAAAGTATCCGGCGACGATGCACGCGGGGAAAGCGATCCCGAGCGTGATCGCGTCGGCGGCGGCGCGGAAACGGGGCGTCGGGCTCATGTGCGGATTCTTTCACTGTCCGCATGGTCGCTGCGGCGATTCATCCGGCTGACCGGCCCACGGCCCTAATACACGGCGATATTCGCGGCGCCGCGCGTCAGGCGCGAGCGAGACGGGAGGCGGGTCGCCCGGCCCGCGGCCGAGCCGTACCGGCGGCGGCGTACGGCGAGCGCCGCGGGCGGGCGCACGCGCCCGCATTCGCTCGATGCATGGCGCGCCGCCGATCCTAGAGGCCGCAGCGCTGAATGATCGCGATGAACGGCTGGGGGGCGAGGCCGATCACCATCGTCATCACGGCGCACACGCCCGCGGACAGGGTCACCCCGGGCGAGCTCCGGAGCGGCGCCGGCTCCCCTTCCGCGAGGTACATCGCCATCACGATGCGGAAGTAATAGAAGAGCGACACGGCGGACGCGAGCACCGCGAGGACGGCGAGACCCGGGTATCCGGCGTTGACCGCCACGGCGAAGAGGTAGTACTTCCCGATGAACCCGCCGGTCGTCGGAATTCCCGCCAGCGACAGGAGGAAGATCAGCATCACGCCCGCGAGGAGCGGATTTCGGCGCGCGAGGCCCTTCCAGTCGTCGATCGATTCCCCTGCATAGCCCCGCGACTCGAGGAAGATGACGAGCGCGAACGCGCCGAAGTTCATGAAGGTGTACACGAGGAGGTAGATCTGGATCGCCGCGACGCCGCCGTGCTCGAAGCCGAGCACGCCGAGGAGCGCATAGCCGGCGTTGGCGATCGAGGAGTAGGCGAGGAGCCGCTTGACGTTCGTCTGGAGCAGCGCCGCGACGTTCCCCACGACCAGCGTCGCCGCGGCCGAAATCGCGACGACGAGCTTCCAGTCCGTGGCGAAGTGCGGCAGCGCCACGTAGAAGATCCGCGCGAGGATCGCGTACGCGCCCGCCTTGGGTCCGACCGACAGGAACGCCGTGATCGGCGTCGGCGCGCCCTCGTACACGTCCGGCGCCCAGACGTGGAAGGGCACCGCGGCGATCTTGAACAGGATCCCGAAGAGGAGCAGGAGCACGCCGATCGTGAGGATCCGGTTCGCCGGCGCCGCCGAAAACGCGGTCGCGAGGTCCAGGAGCCCCATCTTTCCCGAGAACCCGTACAGGAGCGAGATCCCGTAAAGGAGGACGCCGGAAGAGAAGGCGCCGAGGATGAAGTACTTCGTCGCCGCCTCCGTCGATTTCACCTGGTCCTTGAAGTAGCCGGCGAGCACGTACGAGGAGAGCGCCATCAGCTCGAGGCTGACGTAGATCGACGCCAGGCTGTCCCCCGACGCCATGAACATCGTTCCGACGGTCGCGAAGAGCACGAGGCCGTAGTACTCCCCCGCCGGATACGTCGCCTCTCCGACGAACCGCACGGACGAGAGGATCGTGAGCGCGGCGGAAAGCAGCACGAGGAGCTTGAAGAAGATCGAGAAGTTGTCGGCGACGAACATCCCGCCGAGGATGGGCGCGGAGCGGGACGGATCCTTCCAGAGCACCGCGAGCAGGCCCGCGGTCCCGACGACTCCGGCGAGCGCCACCGCGGCGAGCATCTTCTCCCGCGCCTTCGACGTGAAGACCGCCAGGCAGAGGATGAGCGAAGCGACCGCCGAGAGCAGCAGCTCCGGCGACAGCAGCAGCCAGTCGTGGGGACGGATCGTCATCGGACGGCCGCCGCCGCTTTCCGAGTTGCCGGCGAGGCGACGAGGACCGTTGCCGGCGAGGCGGCGAGGGCCGCCGCCGGCGAGGCGGCGGCAGATGCTGCCGGCGAGGCCAGCGACGCCGTCTGCGCGGCGGGCTTCGAGGCGCCGTCGATCGCGGCGACGATCCGGTCGACGGGCCGGGCGATCACGTCGAAGAACGGCTGCGGGTAGAGGCCGATCCAGAGCGCGCAGGCCACGAGCGGGATCAGCGTCCACTGTTCGCGGGCGTTCATGTCCGGGAGCTTCTGGTTGGCGGGGTTCGAGAGCTCGCCGAAGAAGACCCGCTGGTACAGCCACAGCAGGTACGCCGC
Organism: Thermoanaerobaculia bacterium; assembly: GCA_035717485.1. Lineage (NCBI taxonomy): Bacteria > Pseudomonadati > Acidobacteriota > Thermoanaerobaculia > Thermoanaerobaculia bacterium. Next base: position 26,585 of record DASTIQ010000071.1, read on the forward strand.
CCCGAGGACGACGCCCCAGAGCGCCCAGAACGCGAACCAGGGGTTGCGGAGGTAGGCGCCGTTCAGGATCGTGAACTCTCCGACGAAACCGTTCAGCAGCGGGAGCCCCATCGACGACATCGCCATGACGAGGAAGAAGACCGCGTAGATCGGCATCTGCTTCGCGAGGCCGCCGTACTCCGCGATCATGCGCGTGTGCCGGCGCTCGTAGACGATGCCGACGAGGAGGAAGAGCGCGCCGGTCGAGATGCCGTGATTGATCATCTGGAGGATCCCGCCCCGCAGGCCCGCGGGATTGAGCGCGAAGACGCCGAGCATCACGAAACCGAGGTGCGACACCGACGAGTACGCGACGAGCTTTTTCATGTCCTTCTGGACCAGGGAAACCATCGCGCCGTAGATGATCCCGATGATCGAGATCGCGATCATCAGGATCGCCACCCAGTGAGTCGTGATCGCGCCGGGGAACATGGGGAGCGAGAAGCGGACGAACCCGTACGTCCCCATCTTCAGCAGGACGCCCGCGAGGATCACGGAGCCGGCCGTCGGCGCCTCCACGTGGGCGTCGGGGAGCCACGTGTGGAAGGGGAACATCGGCACCTTGATCGCGAATCCGAAGAAGAACGCGAAGAAGAGGAGGATCTGGAAGTAGACGGGCATCGACGGCGTGAGCGCCGTCAGCGTCGGAATGTCGAACGTCGGAGCGTTCCCGAGCCCTTTCATTCCGAGGACGCCGGTCGTGTTGTAGAAGTAGACGGCGATGATCCCGAGGAGCATCAGCACGGAGCCCGCGAGCGTGTACAGGAAGAACTTGATCGCGGCATAGAGCTTCCGGGGCCCGCCCCAGATGCCGATCAGGAAATACATCGGGACGAGCATCACTTCCCAGAAGACGTAGAAGAGGAAGAAGTCGAGCGTCATGAACGTCCCGAGCATCCCCGTCTGCAGCAGGAGGAGGAAGACGTAGTACTCCTTCTGCCGCTCGTGGATGGCCGTGAACGACGAGTAGACGGAGATGAACCCGAGGAGCGTCGTCAGCAGGATCAGCAGAAGGGAGATCCCGTCGATTCCGAAGTGGTATTTCACCCCCAGCGAAGGGATCCAGCTCGCGATCTCCTGGAACTGGAATCCGTCCTTCCCGCGGTCGAACCAGAACCAGAGCGGGAGGGAGATCACGAAGTCGAGGCCGGCGACGACGGTCGCCCAGAGCCGGATCGCCGAGGTCTTCTCCTTCGGGACGGCGAAGATCAGGAGGAGCGCCCCCGCGAGCGGGACGTAGGCGACGATCGACAGGATGTGCTGCTGAAAGAATGCCATGCGTCAGTTCCTTCTCAACGCCAGATCAGGTACGCCGCGACGAGGAGGAGGAAACCTCCCCCCATCACGAACGCGTAGTTCTGCACGCGCCCCGTCTGCGCGCGCCGGAGCCCGCGGTAACCGGCCTGGAGCGTGCCGGCGACGCCGTTGACCATCCCGTCCACGACGTACTGGTCGAAGATCGAGGAGATCCAGGAGAGCGCCATCACGACGTTGCGGACGCCGTGGACGAAGAAGCCGTCGACGACCCGCGCGTCGAAGTCCCACAGGAACCGCCCGCCGCCCTTCCCGAGCCCCTCGACGAAGAGCGCGTCGTACGCCTCGTCGACGTAGTACTTGTTGAACACGATCCGGTACGCCGCGGGGAACCGCTCCGCGAGCCGCCGCGGCCGCTCGAAGGCGCTCTCCCCCGTGTAGAAGCGCCACGCGATTCCGATCCCGATCACGGCGACGGTGACCGAGAAGACCATGAGCGCGGCTTCGGTGCCGTGCGACAGGTGCGCCTCGACCGCCTCGCCCGGAATCTCGAGGAAGATCGGCGACAGCCAGCGCGCGAGCGCGTGGGGAACGCCCACGATCCCGGAGAGCACCTCGGGGAGCCCGACGAAGCCGGCGAGGACCGCGCCGACGGCGAGGATCCGGAGGGGCCACGTCATCGTGCCCGGGGATTCGTGCAGATGGTGCCTCTGCTCCTCCGTTCCCCGGAACGTCCCGGTGAACGTCATGAAGTAGCTGCGGAACATGTAGAAGGCGGTCATCACCGCCGCGACGATCGCGATCCCCCACAGGAAGACGCGGTGGTGGCCGAACGTCTCGCCGAGGATCTCGTCCTTCGAGAAGAATCCGGCGAAGGGGAAGATGCCCGCGATCGCCAGCGTCGAGACGAGGTACGTCCAGCGCGTGGTCGGCAACGCCTCCTTCAGCCCGCCCATCTTCCGCATGTCCTGCTCCCCCGCCATCGCGTGGATCACGGAGCCCGATCCGAGGAAGAGACACGCCTTGAAGAACGCGTGGGTGAAGACGTGGAAGATGCCGCCGACGAACGCGCCGACGCCGCATCCGAGGAACATGTAGCCGAGCTGGGAGATCGTCGAGTAGGCCAGCACTTTCTTGATGTCGTTCTGGACGAGCGCCATCGACGCGGCGAGGATCGCCGTGACGCAGCCGACGATCGCGACGACGTTCATCGCCGCGGGCGCAATCCGGAAGAGCACGTTGCACCGGACGACCATGTAGATGCCGGCCGTGACCATCGTCGCCGCGTGGATCAGGGCGGACACGGGCGTCGGCCCCGCCATCGCGTCCGGCAGCCAGACGTAGAGGGGCACCTGCGCGGACTTCCCCATCGCCCCGACGAAGAGGCAGAGGCAGATCACGGTCGCCCAGGGCGCGAACCGCTCGGGATGCGCCGCGGCCGCCGGGAAGACGCTCCCGAAATCGAGCGAGCCGAAGATCGCGAAGATCCCGAAGATCCCGAGCGCGAAACCGAGATCGCCGATGCGGTTCACGACGAAGGCCTTCTTCCCCGCGTCGGCGGCGAAGTCTTTCTCGTAGTAGTAGCCGATGAGCAGGTAGGAACAGAGTCCCACGCCCTCCCACCCGGTGAACATCACGACGAAGTTCGCGCCGAGCACGAGGAGGAGCATCGAGAACATGAACAGGTTCAGGTACGCGAAGAAGCGGCCGAAGCCCTCCTCGTGCCCCATGTACCCGACCGAATAGACGTGGATGAGGAAGCCGACGAAGGTGACGAAGGAGATCATCAGCGCCGAGAGCGGATCGAGCCGGAAGGCCCAGTCGACCGAGAACGCGGCCGTTCCCCCTCCCCGCAGCGCGTTGACCCCCTGCGGGATCCACGTCGCGATCCTCACGACGTGCGCGTGGGCGAGACCTTCCGTCTTCACCCAGTCCAGGATCGCCGCGAACGCGAGGAGGCACGAGAGGCCCGTCGTCGCGAGCGAGACGAACACGTGCGCGCCCTTGAACGGAACGTGCGGGTGCTGGTCGACGTGCGCCGACGGCGCGGACGCGTGCGGCGGGGCGTCGTCGCCCGTTGCCGGAGACGGCGCCGCTTTCGCTTCCGTCGAGTGCGCCTCGTGGCCGTGCTGCGGCTCGCCGTGCGTGCGATGCGAAACGAGATAGAGGATCCCGTTGACGAGGACCCCGGCGAGCGGGAGGACCGGGATCAGCCAGAGCAGGTCGCGCACCGCGTCAGCCCTCCATCGTGTCGGCTTCGTCGACGTTCAACGTCTTCCGCTGCCGGTAGAGGGAGATGATGATCGCGAGGCCGATCGCCGCCTCGCCCGCCGCGATCGTGATCACGAAGACGGAGAAGATCTGCCCGGTCAGGTCGCTGAGCCGTCTCGAGAACGCGATCAGGTTCAGGTTCACCGCGTTCAGCATCAGCTCGATCGACATCAGGACCGTCAGGAAATTCCGCCGCACGAGCACTCCCACGAACCCGATCGTGAAGATCAGGAACGACAGAGCGAGGTAGTCGTTGATCGTGACGTTCATCGGCGAATCCTCCCGGCCCCCATCAGTCCATCTTCTCGACGGACCGGCGCCCGAGCACGACCGCGCCGACGATCGCGACCAGGAGGAACACGGAGGCGATCTCGAACGGCAGGAGGTACTCGCGGTAGAGGCCCCAGGCGACCGCCTGGCTGTTGCCGAGGACCCGTCCCGCGACCGTGCGGAACGCGTCGGGGGAGAACGGCGCCGCTCCGCCGATCGGGTCGAGCACGAGCTGCGCGTCGAAGAGGACGTTCAGGACGAATCCGAGGACGACCGCGGCGACGATCTGCTTCTGGTAGGGCTCCGTCTGCGGCAGCCGCTGGACGTTGACGAGCATGATCACGAAGAGGAAGAGCACCATGATCCCGCCCGCGTAGACGAGGATCTGGACGGCGCCCACGAACTCGGCGCTCTCGAGGAAGAAGATCCCGGCGACCATCAGGAAGGTCGCCAGGAGGAAGAGCGCCGAATGGATCGGGTTCCGGGCGAGCACCACCGAGATCGCGCAAACGACCGCGACGAGGGCGAAGATCGCGAAGATCCCGCCGGAGAGCCCGGTGAGGAGCGCGTCGGTCACTTCTTCACTTCCCCTGCTCGGTGATCGTGAACGGCTTCACGTTCTCGTCCCACTCGGTGAGCTTGTCGATTCCCAGGTAGAGCGCCTCGTTCCGCTCGTACGTCGCGAGCTCGTACGTCTTCGTCGTGAGCCAGATCGACTTGGGAACGGTGGGGCAGGCTTCCTCGCAGAGCTGGCAGAACATGCAGCGCTTGAGATCCACGTCGAACCGGTCGAGCACCTTGACCGATTTCCCCGCCTCGTTCTTCTCGTTGTGCCAGTCGATGTAGATGATGTTGATCGGGCATTCGATCGCGCACAGCGTGCACTTGATGCACCGCTCCTCGTCGAGGCGGAACATGCCGCGGAATCGGTCGGAGGGCTCCTTCTTCTCCTCGGGGTACTGGATCGTCGTCTTCTTCGTGACGAGATGCCGCCCCGTGACGCCGAGCCCGTCGAAGAGGTCGAGGAGAGTGAGCCGGTCGAGCCATTTCTTGAGCTTCACGGGCGGGCCTCCGCCACGGCGAGCTTTCGCCGGAGCTTCGCGAGCAGGAAGAGGACGACGAAGAACGCGGTGAACACCCCGCCCAGAACCCGCAGTCCGCGGCCGTGGACGGTGTCGGCGAGCACGCAGCCGGCGACGACCATGATGTTGACCAGCGCCATCGGGATCAGCCATTTCCATCCGAGGTTCATCAGCTGGTCGAAGCGGTAGCGCGGGAAGGTCGAGCGGAACCAGATGTAGCAGAAGATGAAGAAGCCGACCTTCAGGAGGAACCAGACGATCCCCGGCACCGCTCGCAGACCCGGGAGGAGATGCGGGAACGGCGGGAGCCATCCCCCGAAGAACAGCGTGACGGCGACCGAGGACACCACGATCATGGCCGTGTACTCGCCGAGGAAATAGAACGCGAACTTGATCCCGGAATACTCCGTGTTGAAGCCGGAGACGAGCTCGGACTCCGCCTCCGGCAGGTCGAACGGATTGCGGTTCGTCTCCGCGACGCCCGAGACGAAGTAGAGGAAGAAGGAGAGGAGTCCCGGAAAGACGAACCAGAGGTGCAGCCGGTCCTGCACGCGAACGATCTCGACGAGGGAGAGCGACCGCGACATGAGGAGCACGGCGACGATCGCGAGGCCCATCGGAACCTCGTAGGAAACGAGCTGCGCGGCGGAGCGGAGTCCGCCGAGGAGCGAGAACTTGTTGTTGGACGCCCAGCCTCCGAGGATGATCCCGTACACCCCGATCGAGGTGATCCCGAGGAGGAAGAGGAGCCCGACGTTCACGTCGGCGACCCAGAGCGGCGTCTCGACCCCGGCGATCCGGATGCTCTCGCCGAACGGGATGAGGGCGAGCGCGGTCAGGGCCGGGATGACCGAGAGCACCGGCCCGAGGAAATGGCTCACTTTCTCGGCGCGGGTCGGCGTCAGGTCTTCCTTCGTCACGAGCTTCAGCAGGTCGGCGAGCCCCTGGAGGAGACCCTGCGGGCCGACGCGGTTGGGCCCGAGCCGCCCCTGCATGAATCCCATGATCCGGCGCTCCGCGTACACGATCACGAATCCGACGATCGCCGGCACGACGAGGACGATCAGGAGGATCTTCACCGCCGTGAGAACGGTCTGGAGAGTGGCCGGGCTCACCGGTCCACCTCTCCGAGCACGATGTCCACCGTTCCGATCAGCGCGACGAGGTCGGAGACGAGATGGCCGCGCGCGAGGCGCGGAAGCGCCTGCAGGTTGATGAGCGACGGAGGCCGCACGTGCAGCCGGTAGGGCTTGTTCGTCCCGTTCGAGACGAGGTAGAAGCCGATCTCTCCCTTCGGGGATTCGATGGAGGCGTACACCTCTTCGGCGACCGGCTTGATGACGCGCGGGACCTTTCCCTTGATCTCGCCCGGCTCGAGACGGTCGAGGCACTGCCGGATGATCTTCGCCGACTGCCGCATCTCGGCGATGCGCACGAGGTAGCGGTCGTACGTGTCCCCGTTCTTCCCGGTGGGCACGACGAAGTCGAGCTCGTCGTAGCACTCGTAGGGCTGCGCCCGCCGGAGGTCCCATTCCACGCCCGAGCCGCGGATCACCGGGCCGGTGAGGCCCCACTCGATGCATTCCTCGGCCGAGATCACGCCGATCCCGACGGTCCGCTTCTTCCAGATCCGGTTGTCCGTGAGCAGGGTCTCGTAATCGTCGATCTTGCCCGGGAAGTCGTCGATGAACGCTCCGACGGCCTCGACCCAGCCGGGCGTGAGATCGAACGGCAGGCCGCCGATGCGCATTCAGTTGAGCGTCAGGCGCGCGCCGCAGTACTCCTCGAAGAAGTCGAGGATCTGCTCCCGCTCGCGGAAGCAGTACCAGAACGGCGTCACCGCGCCGAGGTCGATTCCCGAAGTGCCCAGCCAAACGAGATGCGAGGAGAGCCGCTGCAGCTCGTCCAGGATCACGCGGATCAGCTGGGCTCGCCGGGGCACCTCGACGCCGAGGAGCTTTTCGACCGTCAGGCAGTACGCGTGGTTGCTCGTCGCCGCCGCGACGTAGTCCATGCGGTCGGTGTGCGGGATGGCCATCGGGTAGGTCTCGGTCTCGAAGAGCTTCTCGGTCCCGCGGTGGAGATAGCCGATGTCCGGGATCGCGTCGACGATCTTCTCGCCGTCGACTTTCAGCACGATCCGGAGCACGCCGTGCGTCGACGGGTGCTGCGGCCCGAAGTTGAGCTCCATCTCGGTGACGTCGAAGAGCGTCTTCGGCGCCGCCACCGTGCGCGCGGGAGGATGGTGCAGCCCGGCGGCCGCCTTCGCGCGGGCGGCGAAGTAATCGGCTTCGTCCTGCTCGGGGGTCCGGCTCATCCGTTCATTTCGCGCGTCTTTTCGACGCGACGGCTCCGTTCGCGCGCTTCCACGAGCCTCCCATCGGGTCCGTCGCTCACGAAAGCACTTTCCGATTCGGGTCGTCGGGCGCGGGACCGGCGCCGGCCGGCCATTCCTCCGGGTAGATCGCGGCCCCCGTGTCGATCCCCTCGACCGGGAAGTCCTTGCGCAGCGGATGTCCTTCGAAGCCGTCCCAGGTGACGAGCCGGCGCAGGTCCGGGTGCCCCGAGAACCGGATGCCGAAGAGATCCCACACCTCGCGCTCCGACCAGTTCGCGGCGAGGAAGGTCGTCGCGATCGACGGGACCTCCTCCCCCTCGGCGCACCCGAGCTTCACCCGGATGCGGTCGTTCTTCGAGAAGGAATAGAAGTGGTACACGACGTCGAACCGCGGCTGGCGGTCGCGCCAGTCGACGGCCGTCACGTCGACGCAGTATTTGAAGTCCTGGACGTCCTTGAGATGCCGCGCGACGTCGACGATCTTCTCCCGCGGGACCGTGACCGTCACCTGTCGCGCGAATTCCTTCGCGGCGACCACCGCGCCCGGAACCGCCTGCGCGAGCGCGGCGACCCAGGGGTGCCCCGAAGCGTCGGTCGCGGCCGGTTTCGGCGCGGGCTTCTCGGCCATGTCAGGACGCCTTGCGGATGACCTTCATCCGGTCGATCTTCTTCTGGAGCTGGATGATTCCGTAAAGCAGCGCCTCCGGCCGGGGAGGGCAGCCGGGGACGTAAACGTCGACCGGAACGATCCGGTCCACGCCCTGGGTGACCGCGTACGTCCGGTACGGTCCGCCGCACGTCGCGCAGGAGCCCATGGCGATCACCCACTTCGGGTCGGGCATCTGGTCGTAGAGGCGTTTGACGACCGGCGCCATCTTCTCGACGACCGTTCCGGCGACGATCATGAGATCCGACTGCCGCGGCGTTCCGCGGAACACTTCCGCGCCGAAGCGCGCGAGATCGTGCCGCGCGTCCATGACCGCCATCATCTCGATCGCGCAGCAGGCGAGCCCGAACTGCATCGGCCAGATCGCGCTCCGCCGCGCCCAGTTGATGACCGAATCGACGGTGGTGGTGAGAACGTTTTCTTCGAACCGGTTGGCGAGGAGGCTCATGCGGCGGCGTCCCTCATGCCCACTGGAGCGCGCCGCGCTTCCAGGCGTAGAAGTAGCCGACGACGAGGATCGCCAGGAACACGAGCATCTCGACGAACCCGAAGATCGCGAGCTTGTCGAGGAGGATCGCCCACGGGAAGAGGAAGATCGTCTCGACGTCGAAGACGACGAAGAGGACGGCGATCAGGAAATACCTCGCGGAAAATCGGTAATCGAAGGCGGTCGTCGGGGCTTCGATGCCGCATTCGTACGGCTCTCCCTTGGCGGGATTCGGGACGCCGTGCTGGAGGAGCCTCGCGACGACGATCGTCCCGATCGGCAGCGCTGCCGCGAGGATCGCGAACACCAGGATGAAGAAATACGATTCCATGCGAGCCCCGGGATTCTCTCGATTCAGGTGCGGGATGTCAATGTGAAGGAGTTCACAAGCGGGCCGATCCCCTTTGACTGCAGAAGAACGGAAAGATCGTCGCCGATTCCTTCCGGATCGAAGAGGCGGAGCGCTTCGAGGCGCCGGCCGCCGGCGTCTTCGAAGAGGCCCGCGCGCATGAGGAACTCGGATTGGCGCATCCGCGCCTCGGTCGCGAATCCTTCCGCCTCCCCCGCCCGGACGAGATCGTCCCAGTTCACGTGGGCGGTCAGGTCGACCTCGCCGGGACGTTCGAGCGGATCGCCGCCGCGGCGTCCCCGCGAATGCACAGCGAGCGTCCCCCCCGGCCGCGCCGCGGAATGGTAGAGAACCGGCGCGCGATGCCCGTAATCGAACGCGACGAGCCGGCCGCGGGAAACGAGGCGGGCGAGCGAGCGATGCAGCGGCGCCGCCGCGAGATTGATCTCGGCCACCTGCCCTTCGGCGAGCTCGATCGCGAACCGCGCGAGATATTCGCCGAGCTCGACCGGCGCCGGGCCCCCCGTCCACGCGAACGCGAAGCCGCCCGGGGACGTCGTGACGCCCAGCTCGACGAGCCTCCCTTCCGAGCGCCGTACCCGGTGGACGGGGAGCGCGTCGTAGAGCTCGTTCGAGAAGACCCATCCCTCGAACGGCTCGCTTTCCCACTCGCGGGGATCCGCCGCCACGCGCTCGGCGGCCCCCGCGGCCGCGATCGCCTCGCGCCCCGCCGCGGCACGCTCGATCGCGCGCAGCCGCGTCCGGCGCGACACCGCGGGAGCGACCTCGTCGAGCGCCGACCGAAAATCCCGCAGGAACGTCCCCGCGCCCGCCGCCGCCTCGCAGAAGACGATCTCGCCCGGCAACGCGAGCGCGTCCCGCGCGAAGACGCGGGCGACGGCCCGCGCGAAGAGGGGCGAGATCGTCGGCGACGTGACGAAATCGCCCCCGTCGCCGATCGCCGCCCGGCGCGCGTAGTACCCCTCGTCCGGGTCGTAGAGCGCGGCCTCCATGAAGTCGCGGAAAGAGATCGATCCCTCTCGCCCGATGCGGTCGATCAATCGGCGGGCGAGCGGAGAAACGCCGCTCAACCGGTCAGGGCGCCGGGGCGCGCGGCGCGGGCACGCGTTCCACGCGATAGACGAGGCCCAGCCCCGGGGTTCCCTTCGCCGCGAGCGCGTCGCGCGCGGCCTGCGCTTCTTCGCGGGAACCGTAGTCGCCGAGCATCACCCGATACCAGAGACCCGGCGCGCCGAGATTGATCCCGATCACGCGCAGCGGGCGGGCGAGGACCTTCGAGAGGCGCCCCGCATCGCGTTCCGCGTTCTCCCGGCGCTGGTAGGAAGAGAAGTGGATCATCCAGACGGGAGCTCCCGTCCAGTCCGGCGAGACCATCGTCGAGCCGCGGGATTCGGGAATCGCGGGAACCGGGGCGGCGGGGGGAGCCGCCGGAGAGGACCGGAGGGCTTCCGGCGTCGTCCGCGCGCCGGATCCGGACGAGCCCCCGTCCGAAGCCGGGACCACGGCCCCGCCCGATACCGGGACCGGGACGCCGGGCGCGGCCGGCCGGCCGTCCTCCGACGTCGCGCCGGCGGGCGGGACCGGCGGAACCCGCCGGGTCTTCGCGAAGAACCAGACGCCACCGGCGATCGCGACCACGAGGAGGAACGCGACGAGCTTCCCGCCGCGCGGCGCTGCCGCCGGCCGATCCACGGTTTCGAACGCGATCTCCTCGTCGCCCTCTTCCTCCGCCGCCTCCGGCTCCTCCGGGGGGGGAACCGAGCCCGCCGAAGGATGGAGGACGACGCGGCCCTCCCGTTCGGCCGGAAAAACCTCGAGGCCCGGCGCCGCGTCCGGTTCGCTTCCGAAAGGATCGTCCGGCCCGGCGGAAAAGGCGGTCTCGACGAGCGCCTCCTCCGGGAAGGGCGCATCCTCGTTCCACCCGCGCGACGCAATCCGTTCGCCGCCCATGTCCGCCGGAAGGAGGCGCACCGCGCGCTCCGCGAGCTCGGAGAGGGGGGCGGGTGCGAAACCGGTCCGCGTCAGCCGCAGCTCTTCGGCGCAGACCTGCTGGGCCGCCCGGAAGACCTCGCCGCGCCGCTCCGGCGCGATCCCGAGGCCCCGGACGATCGACTCGACGACTTCGGTGACCGTCGGAACTTTCCGGCGGTCCCGCGGACCGGGCTCCGGCAAGGGCTCCTCTCCGCTCAATCCGCGAGGCTCTCCCAGTCGGTCTCGGGCGCGTCGAGCGCGATCGCGAGGCCGCCGTTGGACCCGGCGAAGACCGGGTCTTCGACGGCGCGGACGCGGCCGCCCCCCATTTCGTCGAGCGTCTTCTCGAGGGCGGCCGCGAGGCCGGGAATCTGCGACCCGCCGCCGGCGAGAATGACGTTGTTCCGGACGTCTTCCTGGTATTCCGGCTCGACGCGCGAGATCAGGTCGAGCATCGTCTCCGAGATCGGGCCGAGCAGGCTCTCGCACGCGCGCCTCATCTCGGCGGTGATGTCGAGGTCCGTGGGCTTTCCGTGGACGGGCACCTTCACGACGACCGGCTGCTTCGGCTCTCCGACGAAGCTCCCCTTTTCCTTCCAGTCGCGCACCATGTAGACCGAGAAGCGGCCGTCGGGCATCTTGTTGCGGACGAGGGTCGCGAGGTGCTCGTCGACGGCGTCGCCCGCGTTCGTGAGCGTCCGCTGGTCCTCCTCGGTCGGGTAGCGCCCGTTCATCACGCAGAAATCGGTCGTTCCGGCGCCGATGTCGATGATCATCGTGTGGAGGAGCGAATCCATCCCGTAGGCGACCGCGAATGGCTCCGAGACGATCATCAGGGAGTCGGCCATGCCGGTGACCGCGTTCCTCAGGTGCTGCTTGGACACGCGGAGCGCCTCGGCCGGAACGCCGACGACGGCGAAGACCTTCTGCCCTTCCCGGGCGCCGGCGAGCGAGATGAGGTGCCCGAGCAGCTCGCGGACGGCCTGCTCGTCCTTCTGCGAGCCTTCCTTGATGAGGCCCCGCTCGAGCGGGCGGTGGAGGTCGAGCATGGGGCGGTTGTCGAGCGCTTCCTTCCCGAAGAGCACCGCCTTCTTGACGACCTTCCGGGCGACCATGTCGACGGGCCACCCCACGTAGCTGTCGACGACGTGGCGCGCCCCGTTCGAGGCGGAAATGGAGCTTCGGGAGGTGCCGAGATCGATTCCGACCTGCAGCACCTCGGTTTTCGGTTTGGTCATGAAACCCCTTTCCCCGCGGGAGCCGCGTCCCGCGCGAGCCGTTCGGCGGACGTTTCCGGATCGACGATGCGACGGATGCCGGCGTGGAGCGCGCGGGCGAGCTCGGAACGGTATTCCGGCGTGGCGAGCCGCCGCGCCTCGTCGGCGTTCGAAATGCACGAGATCTCCGCGAGCACCGCGGGCATGCGGGTCCCGACGAGGACGACGAGCGGCGCGGTCTTCACGCCGCGATTCTGAACGCGGTCGTTGACGTCCCGGAGAGCGTGGAAATACGCGGACTGGAGCGTCTCGGCGATCCGGCGCGACTCCTCCTGACGGACGCCCACGTAGACTCCTTCGAGCAGCGTCCTGAAGTCCGCCAGCGAGTAGCCGGAGCCGGCGTTCTCCCCGCGCGCGAACTTCGCCGTTTCGGGATCGTTCGTGCCGCCGAGGTAGAACGTCTCGATCCCGACGCGATCCGGGACCGGCATCGAATTGATGTGGATGGAGAGGAAGAGATCGGCGTTCTCGGCGTTCGCGATCTCGACGCGCCGCTCGAGCGAGAGCGCGCGATCGTCGGCGCGCGTCAGGACGACCGTGACCGGAGCGTCCTTCAGCAGCGCGCGGAGCCGCTCGGCGACGTCGAGCGTGATCGTCTTCTCCTCGAGACCCTGCCGCGTCATCGCGCCGGGGTCGCCTCCCCCGTGGCCGGGGTCGATCACGATCTTCCGGACGGCGAGCCGGAAGAGAGACGGGTCGATCGCCTGCGGCGCCGGAAGCGCGGCGGTCCGGGGGACCGGCGACGCCGCCGCTCCGGCATCGGCCGTTCGCCGCCGGGAAACGGATGCCCGGACGCCGGGGGTCGCGATGGCGCCGGAGAAGGCGACCAGGAGCGTCGCCGCGAGCCCGCCGAGGAGCCATCCGTTGACCCCCCGGCGCCGCCGCCGGAGGCCGGCCGGAATCTCGCCGCGCACCGTGGCCAGGTTCTCCCGGACCAGAGCGCGGATCATCTGCTGCTTGAGGCGGTCTTTTCCCATGGGTCGCTGACCGTCAAGTGTAACAGGATGGGATCGATGGGGAGCCGTTCTTGCATGCGCAGCGGGAGGCGACCGAAAGAGCGCAACCTATAATGGCCGGGCCGCGACGGAACCGCGGCGCGCCGGCGGCGAACGGCGGGACGGGGGAAGACGTGAGACCTCAGACTCTCGGGGAACTGAAGGAAAGCGGATATCGCGCGCGGAGCGTCAAGGACGAGCTCCGCGAGAACCTGATCGCCCGGCTCCGGCGGGGAGAGGATCCGTTTCCGGGGATCTTCGGCTATCGCCACACCGTCCTGCCGATGCTCCACAACGCGATCCTCGCGCGCCACGACATCATCCTCCTCGGTCTGCGCGGCCAGGCGAAGACCCGGCTCCTGCGCTCGCTCGTCAATCTCCTCGACGAGTGGCTCCCGGCGGTCGCGGGAAGCGAGGTCAACGAGAGTCCGTTCGAGCCGATCACCGCGTTCGGGCGGCGGATCGTCGGGGAACGGGGCGACGAGACGCCGATCGTCTGGATTCCCCGCAGCGAGCGCTACCGGGAGAAGCTCGCGACTCCCGACGTCACGATCGCGGACCTGATCGGCGACATCGATCCGATCAAGGCCGCGACCCAGAAGCGGACCTACTCCGACGAGGAGATCATCCATTACGGGATCGTGCCCCGCACGAACCGCGGGATCTTCGCGATCAACGAGCTCCCGGACCTGCAGCCGCGCATCCAGGTCGGGTTGCTCAACATCCTCGAAGAGCGCGATCTGCAGATCCGGGGTTTTCCCGTGCGGATCCCGCTCGACATCCTGCTCGTCTTCTCCGCCAACCCGGAGGACTACACGAATCGCGGGAACATCATCACCCCCCTGAAGGACCGGATCTCGTCGCAGATCCTCACCCACTATCCCGACGAGGTGAAGACGGCGCGCGCGATCACCGACCAGGAAGCGTGGACCGAGCGCCGCGGCGAAGTCGAGCTCGAGGTGCCCGAATACTTCAAAGAGCTCGTCGAGAAGATCGCCTTCGCGGCGAGGCAGTCCGAGTTCGTCGACCAGTCCTCCGGCGTCTCCGCCCGCATGCCGATCTCGGCTCTCGAAATCCTCTATTCGAACCTCGAGCGTCGCGGCATCCTGCGCGGCGAGAAGCGGGTGTTCCCGCGCCTTTGCGATCTCCTCGCCTGCCTGCCGGCGATCACCGGGAAAGTCGAGGTCGTCTACGAGGGAGAGCAGCAGGGAACGGAAGTCATCGCGAAGAAGCTCATTTCCGGCCCGATCGCCGATCTCTTCAAGGAAAAGTTCCCCTCCGTCGATTCGGGGCGGCGCACCGAGCGCGCCCGGACGCCACCGCCCGAAGAGTCCGACGAGCCGCAGCCCCGGGCCCGTTCGCGCTTCCCCGCCGAGGAACCGGACAAGCTGAATCCCGTGTACCGGGAAATCGTCGACTGGTTCGCCGCCGGCAACCGCATCGACATCTCCGACGAGTCCTCGTTCGCGGACCACGTGAAAGCGCTCGAGTCCGTCCCCGGGCTCCGCCGCGTCGCCGAGGAGCACTTCAAGACGGCCTCCCGCGAGGAGGCGGCGCTCGCGATGGAGCTCGTCCTCGAGGGACTCACGCAGAACCTGAAGATCGCCCGCGAGGACCTGGACTCGAAGATCAGCTACAAAGAAATGTTGAAGTTCAACCTGGTCCGGCAGCGCACACCCGTCAGCTAGCAGGCACGGACCATACGCGCCGTTATACGGGCCCGTCGGAACCGCCGGCGGGCTTAGCGTACGCCCCGGTACGCCGCGCCCGCCGGCCGATCCCGCCGGACCCGTCTTCCAGCACGTCTGGCCGCGCCTTACTGCCATTGCCCCAGGAGATGCGTCGTCATTGCCAGCGCAGCGAAGCAATCTCCAGTCTTGCGGCTTGCCGTCCGAAAGAGGTTGTTTGGCTCGTGGAGCGCAGCCTCCGCCATAGAATCGGCTGCTCATGACCGACACGAAGACCAACCTCCGCGTTCGCATCCGATCGGGCGGAAAGCTCCTCGGGTGCTTCCTGACCTGGCCGGTCGGCGGAGCGGTCGAGCTCCTCGGGCTCGCCGATTTCGATTTTGTCGTCGTCGACGTCGAGCACGGATTCCACGACATCGAATCGGTCGAGAACCTCGTGAGGGCGGCCGACGTCGCCGGGATCGGCGCGATCGTCCGGCCGCCGCGCTTCGACTCGGACGTCGTGTGCCGCGCCCTCGATGCCGGCGCGGCGGGCATCCTCGCGCCCCGGGTCGGAAGCGCGACGGACGCGAAGACCACCGTCGAGAACATCAAGTTCGCCCCCGAAGGGCGCCGCGGTCTCGGCGGCGTCCGCGCCAACCGGTACGGCACGCAGCCCCTCGCCGAGTTCGTCCGCGAATCGAACGACCGGACGGTCGTCGCCGTCCAGATCGAGACGCCGGGAGCGCTGGACGAAGTCGGGGCGATCGCCGCGCTCCCGGGAGTGGACGTCCTTTTCGTCGGCCCGAACGACCTGACGCAGGCGCTCGGCATTCCCGGGCGGGTCGACGACCGGCGCTACCTCGACGCCCTGAGCCGGGTCGCGCAGGCCGCCGCGGACCACGGCAAGGCGGCGGGAATCATGCTCGGCCGCCGCGAGCAGATCCCCGCGCTCGCCGAGACCGGCTACCGCTTCTTCACGACGAGCGACCGGACACTCATGCTGGAGTCGGCGCGCGCGTGGCGCAGCGCGCTATAGGCGCGCCGATTCTCCTTCTCCCAGAGTCGGAGGCCGGAGTCTCTCCGCCGTCTCCGTTCTGCTTCTCGCCGCAAGAGCCCCGGGGATAGCTTCAGGGCTCCGGATGGCACCCAAAGCGGTGGCGCGGATGCAATCGCTGAGAGATAAGGCGCGTCGAGGCGCGAGGCCGCCCGTCTGGCTCGATGCATCGGCGCGCCGCTACAATAGAGCGGGATGCGGTACCGCTACCAGGACTACCCGGTCGACCTCCTCCGTCAGCTCCTCACCCAGGACGAGCTCACGAAGCTCTTCTGGCAGCTCGTGCTCCAGACGGGCGGAGACGTCGAGGAGGCGCTTCGGTGGATGGAATACCTGCAGGAGCGCGGTCTCATCGATCCCTCGATCGACCTCGGGAAGTTCCGCGAGGAGCTGGAGAAGCGCGAGCTGATCGAGAACCGGGGCGGCGCGGCGGTGCTGACCGGCGCCGCGGAACGCCAGATCCGCCGGCAGGCGCTCGAGGAAGTCTTCTCGTCGCTCAAGAAATCGGGGGCCGGCTATCACGCGACCCCGAAGACGGGGACGGGAGGCGACCTCGTCCCCGAGACCCGGCCCTACGAATTCGGCGACAACCCGACCGCGATCGACGGCGTCCGGACGATCGGCAACGCCGTCCGGCGCGACGCCACGGAGATCGACCTGCGCGAGGAGGATTTCGAGGTTTATTCGACCGAGCATCAGACGTCGTGCGCGACCGTGATCGCGATCGACATCTCGCATTCGATGGTCCTCTACGGGGAAGACCGGTTCACGCCGGCGAAGAAGGTCGCGCTCGCGATGGTCGAGCTCATCCAGGCGAAGTACCCGAAGGACACGATCGACGTCGTTCTCTTCGGCGACGATGCGAAGCGGATCCCGATCTCCGAGATCTCGAAGACGCAGGTCGGCCCCTTCCACACGAACACGAAGGCGGGACTCGCGCTCTCGCGGAAGATCCTGCAGCACAAGAAGAACCCGAACAAGCAGATCTTCATGATCACGGACGGCAAACCGTCCGCCATCTTCGATCGCGGCAAGCTCTACAAGAACCCGTTCGGGCTGGATCTCAAGATCGTCAACCGCACGCTCGAGGAAGCGGACGCCTGCCGCCGCGACGGCATCACGATCACGACGTTCATGATCGCGACCGACCAGTATCTCGTCGAGTTCGTCGAGAAGCTCACGAAGATCAACCGCGGGCGGGCCTACTACGCGTCGCCCTACAACCTCGCGGAATTCCTCTTCTCGGACTACATCCGGAACCGGAAGAAATTCCTCCACTGATCGCCTCGGCGCGATCAGTGGAGACTCGAGTCGCGAGTCGGCGGGTCCAGAGTCGGGCGCCCCCCGGTTCCCGGACTCGCGACTCGCGACTCGCGACTTCGCTAGGATTAGCGGATGAGCAGAATCACGAAGATCGGCCGATCCAAAACGGCGGGCCCCGTTCGCGCGGCGCTCGACCGGATGGCGGAGCAGCGCGGGAACGTCCCGAACATGTTCCGGATCGTGGCGCACCGGCCGGAGCTGATGACGACGATGCTCGCCCACTTCGCCGAGGTGATGAAGGACACGACCGTGCCGGTCCGCCTGAAGGAGCTGCTGGCGGTCCAGACCTCGCTCGCGAACTCCTGCGCCTATTGACTGCGCTCCCACACCGCTCTGGCAGAGCGGTTCGGAGCGACGAAAGAGCAGATCGAATCGGTCCTCGATTTCGAGAACGGGCCGTACGACGAACGGGAGAAGGCGGCACTCCGGTTCGGACTCCGGATGACGAAGGACGCCCCGAACATGACCGACGGGGACGTCGCGGCCCTCCGCGCGCACTGGTCGGAGGGGGAAGCCGTCGAGATCGCCGCCGTCGTCGGGACCTTCAACTACTTCAACCGCTTCAACGACGCGTTCGGCGTGGAGCCCACCGGGCCCGGAGAAGGAATCGACAGCTGAGCGCCGGGCGCGCGCCGGAACGGAAACCCTCCGGGACGGCCCGCCGCCGCTCGGCCCCTAACCGGTCGCGGGCAGGAAGCTCAATTGCGCCGGGTCGAAGCGGGTCATCCGGATGATCCCGTCGCGGATGCCGTCGTGATTGATGTCGGGGCCGGCGTATTTCCAGACGATGTCGCCGGTCGGCGAGATCTCGAAGACGTGCCCCGTCATCGACTCGGTCACGAGCGTGTTCCCGTTGGCGAGGCGCTGGGCGGCACCCGACGCCTTCGAAAAGAATCCCTTCGACGGCGCGTACCGCCACACCACGCGATCGGTCAGCGGGTCGACCTCGATGAGCTGCGAACGCTCCGTGCCGTTGTCGAAGACGAGGATGTGCCCGTCCGGGAGGAGGCGCGGGTCGTGCTGGTACGTGAGGTTCCCCGGCCCCCACAGCCAGACGATCTTCTCCGCGTCCGGCACGCGGGGATCGACGATCGCGATGGCGTTCAGGTTCCGGATGGAGACGAGGAGATTGCCGCGCGCGTAGATCGGTGAGCGCGCGGCGAGGCGCCCGTCGAACGACTCGACGTGATTGGTGTGGAAGACGTCGAGCGCATGGATCGACGCCGGGATCGGCGCCTGCTCGAGACGCGGGAGGAGAAAGCGGTATCCGGAGCGCTCGAGGAGCGGGAGGATCGGGATCTTGCGCAGGATCGACCCGTTCGGGTCGAGGAACGTGATCGCGTCCGCTTCGATCGGCAGCGTCGGGTGGATCGCCGGGACGATCTCGGGAGTCCGGCTCAGGACGAGGAGGTCGCCGTTCCCCGCGGGCCAGACGTCGTGATGCGCGCGAAGCGAAATCCTCCAGACGATCTTCGAGTCGCGATCGACCTTGACGACGGCCAGGTCCTTCAACGTGAAGACGACGGATCCGTCCGGCAGCAGCTCGGCGTGCTCGAGCCACGGGTTTTCCTTCCGGAACACCGCCGCGTCGATCTGCCATCTCCAGAGGACCTTTCCGTCCATGTCCATCAGGTAAGCCCGCGGAGCGCCCCGGCACCAGGGAGCGATGAAGTTCACGCCGGGCGACGTGCGCGCCCGGTCCCACTTGATGATCCCGGTCGCCGGATTCGGATCGTACGACTGCAGGATGTACGGGAGGTTCTGCAGAGCCGCGAAGTTCTGGGCGGACTGGCCGCGGACTTCCTGTTCGGTGCCGGGCGGGGGCGGCGGCCGGCGGGCCGGGGCGGGAGCCCCGGTCGTCAGAGCCGCCGGCCGGGCGGCGAGACGCGCCCGCCAGCCGAAGAACGCGAGCGGAACCGTCCAGAGTCCGACGGCCAGATAGACTCCTCCCCTCGACCTTGTCCGGAACATCTCTTCATTCTGGACAAAGACCCCGAGGGCGTCAAGAAATAGAATCGTCGGCCCATGGGTTCCGGCGCCGACGTCCCCTTCCACGCCCCCGTCGCGGACTGGTTTCGATCGTCGTTCGAGGCGCCGACGCCGGCGCAGCGGCTCGGCTGGCCCTCCATCGTCGTGGGCCGGTCGGCGCTCGTCCTCGCGCCGACCGGCTCCGGCAAGACGCTCGCCGCCTTCCTCGCCGGCCTCGACCGGCTGATGTTCTCTCCCGAGCCGCCGCGCGAGCGCCGGTGCCGGATCCTCTACGTGTCTCCGCTCAAGGCGCTCGCCGTCGACGTCGAGCGGAACCTGCGCGCGCCGATCGCGGGGATTTCCGCGGCGGCGGAGCGCTCCGGAACCGCGTACCGCGTTCCCTCGATCTTCGTCCGGAGCGGCGACACGCCGGCCGCCGACCGCGCCGCGATGCGCCGGCACCCGCCGGACATCCTCATCACGACCCCGGAATCGCTCTATCTGATCCTGACGTCGCAGGCGCGGGAAGTGCTCGCCTTCGTCGAGACGGTGATCGTCGACGAGATCCACTCGCTCGTTCCGGGCAAGCGAGGCGCACACCTGGCCGTCTCGCTCGAGCGTCTGGAAGCTCTCCGCGGCGACGCTCCCCCTCTCCAGCGCGTCGGCCTGTCGGCGACCGTGCGTCCCGAATCGGAAGCCGCGCGCCTGCTCGCCGGAGGAACGATCGATCGCGCCGGCCGATGGCGGATGCGCCCGGTCGAGGTGATCGACGCGCGCAGCCGGAAGCCGTTCGAGCTCTCGGTCGAAGTGCCGGTCGAGGACATGACGCGGCTCGGCGACGAGGAGCCGATCCCGAGCGGACCCGCCGCGGCCCGGCCGAAGAGGTCGATCTGGCCCTCGATCCACCCTCGTCTCCTCGAGCTCGTTCGCGCGCACCGGTCCACGATGATCTTCGTCAACAGCCGGCGGCTCGCCGAACGGCTGGCCGGGGCGCTGAACGACCTGGCCGGCGAGGAAGTGGCGCTCGCGCACCACGGATCGGTCTCCCGCGAGCGCCGCCTGGTGATCGAGGACCGGCTGAAGCGCGGCGACCTGCCGGCGATCGTCGCGACGTCGTCGCTCGAGCTCGGGATCGACATGGGCGCGGTCGATCTCGTCGTCCAGATCGAGGCTCCTCCCTCGGTCGCGAGTGGAATGCAGAGAATCGGCCGCGCCGGCCACCGCGTCGGCGCGCCGTCGAAGGGAATCATCCTGCCGAAGTATCGCGGCGACCTCCTCGCCTCGGCCGCCGTCGCGCGGCGAATGGAAGAGGGGCTCGTCGAAGAGTCGTTCGCGCCGAGGAATCCCCTCGACGTCCTCGCCCAGCAGGTCGTCGCGATCGCGAGCGACGGAACGCACGACGTCGACGAGCTCTTCGCGATGGTCCGGCGGGCGGCCGCCTTCTCCGATCTTCCCCGCTCCGCGTTCGAAGGCGTGCTCGACATGCTCTCCGGCCGGTATCCGTCCGACGAGTTCGCCGAGCTCCGGCCGCGACTCGTCTGGAACCGCGCGAAGGGAACGGTGCGCGGCCGGGAAGGCGTCCGCAGCGTCGCCGTCGCCAACGCCGGGACGATTCCCGACCGCGGGCTCTACGGGGTCTTCCTCGCCGGGCAGGAGAAGGGGAAGAGCGCGCGGGTCGGCGAGCTCGACGAAGAGATGGTGTTCGAGAGCCGCGAGGGGGACGTCTTCCTGCTCGGGGCATCCTCGTGGCGAATCGAGGAGATCACGCACGACCGCGTCGTCGTCTCCCCCGCTCCCGGCGAGCCGGGGAAGATGCCCTTCTGGCACGGGGACCGCGCGGGGCGTCCCGTCGAGCTCGGCCGCGCGATCGGCGCGCTCGCGCGCGAGCTCGCCGGCACCGCGCCCGCGGAAGCGGCGCGACGCCTGCGGGCGGAAGGGCTCGACGCGAAAGCCGCGAAGAACCTCCTCGCCTATCTCGCCGATCAGAAGGAAGCGACCGGCGAGGTTCCGAGCGACCGCACGATCGTCGTCGAACGCAATCGCGACGAGGTCGGCGACTGGCGCGTCTGCGTCCATTCGCCGTTCGGCGGAAAGGTCCACGCCCCCTGGTCGATGGCCGTCGAGGCCAAGATCCGGAGGGAGACGGGACTCGAGGTGGAGACGCTCTGGAGCGACGACGGGATGGTCTTCCGGTTCCCCGAATCCGACGCGCCCCCGGAAACGGGACTCTTCTTCCCCGACCCCGCCGAGGCGGAGTCGCTCGTGACCGAAAGGCTTCCCGAGACCTCGCTCTTCGCCGCGCATTTCCGGGAGGCCGCCGGCCGCGCGCTCCTCCTGCCGCGCCGGCGGCCGGGAATGCGCCAGCCCCTCTGGCGGCAGCGGAAGCGCTCCGCCGACCTGCTCTCGGTCGCCTCGCGCTTCCCTTCGTTCCCGATCATCCTCGAGACGTACCGCGAATGCCTGAAGGACGTCTTCGACCTGCCCGGGCTCGCCGGGATCCTCGGCGACGCGCGGGCCCGGAAGATCCGGATCGCGGCCGTCGACACCGACGCGCCCTCTCCCTTCGCCGCCTCGCTCCTCTTCTCGTACGTCGCGAACTTCATCTACGACGGCGACGCTCCGCTCGCCGAGCGCCGGGCGCAGGTGCTGTCGGTCGATCTCGCTCAACTCAAGGAGCTCCTCGGCGAGGCCGACCTGCGCGACCTCCTCGACGGCGGCGCGATCGAGGAGGTCGAGCGCCGGGCGCAGGGGCTCGGCGAAGGGCGCCGAGTGTCGTCGGCCGACTCGCTGCACGGCCTCCTGCTCCGGGTGGGAGACCTCGCCTCTCCGGAGATCGCGCGGCGGGCCGACCCGGCGGCGCCGGTGGAGGAATGGCTCCGGCAGCTCGAGGACGAACGCCGCATCGCGCGGGTCGCCGTCGCCGGGGAGGAGCGCTGGATCGCGGCGGAGGACCTCGGCCGATACCGCGACGCGGCCGGAGTCGTGCCGCCCCGCGGCTATCCGGAGGCGCTCCTCGCGCCGGTCGCCGACGCGGCGGGCGATCTCGTCGGCCGCTTTGCGCGCACGCACGGGCCGTTCCTCCCGGGAGACGCCGCGCGGCGGCTCGGGATGGCGGAATCGGCCGTGCGAGCCGCGCTCGATCGTCTCGCCGAGCGGGGACGGGTCGCGCCCGGGAGCTTCCGCGCCGCCGCCCCCGAGCGGGAATGGTGCGACGTCGAGGCGCTCCGCGCGATCAAGCAGAAGTCGATGGCGAGGCTCCGCCGCCAGGCCGAGCCGCAGCCCCGCAGCGCTCTCGCGCGGCTCGCCGTCGCCTGGAACGCCATCGGAGAGCGCCGGCGCGGGCCTGAAGCGCTCTGGAGCGCGATCGAGCAGCTGCAGGGGTGCGCGCTGCCGGCCTCGGTTCTCGAAACGGAGATTCTTCCGGCGCGCGTCGAGGGCTATCGGCCCGCCGACCTCGATCTGTTGTGCGCAACCGGGGAAGTCGTGTGGTGCGGCATCGAGCCGATCGGCGACCGCGACGGACGCGTGGCGCTCTTCCTCGCGGACCGAGCCTCGACGCTGGCCCCGCTCCCCCGGTCGGCCGGCGACGAGCTGCCGCGGCGCGTGCTCGAGGTCCTCGGTCGGCGGGGCGCCTCGTTCTTCGCCGACGTGCAGCGGGAACTCGGCGCGTTCACCGGGGATCTGGCCGAGGCGCTCTGGGATCTCGTGTGGGCGGGCCGCATCACGAACGACACTCTCGCTCCCCTTCGGAGCCGGATCGGAAAATCGACGCGGCAGGCCCGGAAAGAAGGTACCGGAAACCTCCGCCGGCCGCGGCTCTCCCCGCCCGGCACCGAGGGAAGATGGTCGCTCGTTCCCGCGCCGGCGCGCCGCGACGCCGAGTCCGCCCTCGCGCTCGCGCGGCAGCTGCTCGAGCGGTATGGCGTCCTGACGCGAGAGGCGGTGCGCGCGGAGGGGGTTCCCGGCGGATTTTCGTCGCTCTACCGGGTCCTCCGGCAGATGGAGGAAGCGGGGCGGATCCGGCGGGGGTATTTCGTCGAAGGGATGGGCGCGGCGCAGTTCGCCGTTCCCGGCGCGGAAGAACGCCTTCGGGTTCCCGACCGGGAGCCGAAGACGGTCGTCCTCGCCGCGACCGACCCGGCGAACCTCTACGGGGCATCCCTCCCCTGGCCCGACGCCGCCGGTCCTCGCCCTCAGCGGACGCCGGGGGCTCTCGTCGTCGTCCGCGACGGAGAGCTCCTCGCCTTTCTTCCCCGCGGGGAAAGGGAAGTGACGCTGTTCGGCGAGGCGCCGGCCGCGGCGGTCGCCGAAGCGCTGGCGGCCCGCGCCTCGATGCCGGGCCGGCGCGGGCTCCTGATCACCCGGATCGGCGGCGAGGAAGCGGCCTCGTCCCCCGCCGCCGAGGCGTTCCGGAAACACGGCTTCTCGGCCAGCCGATCGGGCCTTCTCCGCCGGCCGTCGAAGTCGTCGGAGGGCGAAGATGCCTGAGGGCGACACGATCTCCCGCGCCGCCTTCACCCTCCGCCGCGCGCTCGCCGGACAGACCGTCCGGAGCTTCCGTTCGGTCGCCGGGAACGGAGCGCTGGCCGGCCGCCGCATCGAAGCCGTCGAGTCGGCGGGCAAGAATCTCCTCGTGCGATTCGACGACGGCCGGATGCTTCGAACGCACATGCGGATGCACGGTTCGTGGCATCTCTATCGCCCGGGCGAGGCGTGGCGGAAACCCGCCGGCTTTGCGCGCGTCGTTCTCGAGACGGACGACTGGACGGCCGTCTGTTTCTCGGCTCCCGTCGTCGAGATCCTGCGCGCCGGAGAGGAACGTTCCCATCCCGCTCTCTCGCGTCTGGGACCCGACATCGTCGGCGGCGCCTTCGACGCGGACGAGGCGATCGCGCGGCTGCGGCGCCATCCCGAGCTCGAGATCGGCGACGTGCTCCTGCGGCAGGACGCGATCTCGGGAATCGGAAACATCTGGAAGTCGGAGACGCTCTTTCGCTGTCGGGTCGATCCCTTCGCCCGGGTCGCCTCGCTCCCCGACCGCGCCCTTTCGGAGATCGTGTCGACGGCGCGACGGCTGATGGCGGCGCGCGCGGGCGCGGCGAGCGATCCCCGGCGGACGACGCTCGCGGGGTGGGCCGTGTATCGACGGAGCGGCCGGCCGTGCCGCCGGTGCGGGACGGCGGTCGCGATGCGCCGCCAGGGGCGGGACCGGAGAAGCACGTACTACTGCCCGGGCTGCCAGGGGACGCCGTGACGCGGCGAATCTCCGGCACCCGCCGCTATGCCCTCCTCCTCGCGAAGGTCGCGAAGCGCTTCGGTCGGATCGCCGCCCGGAACCGCGGACAGGTCTCGTGCCGCGCCGGGTGCTTCGGATGCTGCGTCGGTGTCTTCGAGATCTCTTCGCTCGACGCGGCGCTCGCGGCACGCGGTCTCGCGAAGCTGCCGAAAGCGCGCCGCGAGGCGATCGCGCGGCGCGGCGAGGCGATCGCCCGCCGGATCGCCGGGACCTTTCCCGGCGATCCCGCCACCCTGGTCCTCGACGTCCGCCGCGAGGAGACGTGGGACGCGTTCTTCGAGACGACGACCGGAATCGCCTGTCCCTTCCTCGAGCCGGTCGATGGTCGCGCCCGCACCACCGCCGCGTCGGCGGCGCGAGCGCGTCGCTGGCCTCAGGGATTCGCCTGCGCGATCTACGCCGACCGTCCGCATGCCTGCCGCACGTTCGGCCTGCCGCTCGCGGACCGCGGAGAGATCGTTTCGGACCCGTGCCGGCTGAACTTTCGCGGCTCTTCTCCGGCCGCGATCGCGGCGGCCGCGCTTCCCCTCTACGAGCCGGAGGAAGAGGAGATCGCCCGCACCGCGCAGGCCGAAGAAGCGCTGCCCGTAGACGCCGCCACGATTCTCCCCGCCGTCGCGGCGGGAAGGTTCCCGTTCGCGCCTATTTCGAGTAAGAGATCCGGTAGATAGCGCCCGCCTGGTCGTCCGAAACGAGAAGGGATCCGTCCGGCATCACGAGCACGTCGACGGGCCGTCCCCAGGCGTGCTCTCCCTCGAGCCATCCTTCGGCGAACGGCGCGTACGCCGCCGCGCGGCCGTTCTTCACGGTCACCGTCGTGACGCGGTAGCCCGCCTTCCGGCTGCGGTTCCACGAACCGTGCTCGGCGATGAAGATCCGGCCGCGGTATTCGGGCGGGAACATCGCGCCGGCGTAGAAGCGCATCCCGAGAGACGCCACGTGCGCGCCGAGCTTCTGCTCCGGCGGCGTGAACTGCGAACAGGGATGCTTCCCGCCCAGATCGGGATCGGGAATCGAGCCCCCGTGGCAGTAGGGAAAGCCGAAGTTCATTCCGGCCCGCGGGGCGCGGTTCAGCTCGTCGGGCGGCGCGTCGTCTCCGAGCCAGTCCCGCCCGTTGTCGGTGAACCAGAGCTCTTTCGACGCCGGATCCCAGTCGAATCCCACGCTGTTCCGGATGCCCCGCGCGAACACCTCGAGCCCGGAACCGTCGGGATGCATCCGCATGATGGTTCCATACGGGTCGGGCTTCTCGCAGACGTTGCAGGGGACTCCGATCCCGAAATAGAGCTGTCCGTCGGGGCCGAAGCGGATCACCTTCAGGCCGTGCCCCTCTTCGGGCGGAAGCGCCTTC
This sequence comes from Thermoanaerobaculia bacterium, assembly GCA_035717485.1. NCBI lineage: Bacteria > Pseudomonadati > Acidobacteriota > Thermoanaerobaculia > Thermoanaerobaculia bacterium. The sequence goes on from DASTIQ010000071.1 coordinate 52,268, forward strand.
GTCACGAGAGAAGGGCGGCGCGGCGCCTCGAGCGTCTTCTCGATGTCGTCGAAGCGCCAGATCCGGCTGATCTCGGCGACGTACAGCGCACCGTCCCGGACGGCGACGCCGTTCGGGGCATGGAGGTCCCGCGCCACGGTCACGATCTGCTCCGCCTTCGGGGCGCCCGTGCGGTTCCTCAACGCGTAGACGTTGCCGTCGCTCGTTCCGACGAACACCGTTCCCGACGGCGCGAGCGCCATCGACCGGGCCCGAGGCACCGGATCGGCGTACACGTCGATGTGGAAACCGGGAGGAAGCCGGATCCGATCGAGCGGGAGACGTCGGGCCGCGGACGCGGAGGCCGCCGCGCCGAGAAAGGCCGCGGCGGCCAGCGCAACGATTCTCCGGACCCTTCGCTCCACCGCGGCGAGGATAGCCGATCCGGCCGTACCGAAGCGCGCCGTCTATGATTCCGGAAGGAGGAGAACCATGAAGATCGGCCGATGGATGTGGACCTTTTCCCTTGCCGCGCTGCTGGGCGCTCCGGCGCTCTTCGCCGCCGCCCCCTCGGGCGCGTCGGTGGTCGAGGGGGAATGGCTCCGGGCGATGAAGGCGAACGACCTCGAAGCAATCGTCGCGTGCTACGCGCCCGACGCGATCCTCTGGGCGCCCGGGCGCGCGGAAGCCCGGGGCACGAACGCGATCCGGGAAGCGTACCGGGGATATCTCACCGAGAGCGTCGTGAAGGACGTATCCCTCGCCCACGTCGATCATCGCGATGCGGCCGGTTTCTCGGCGGGATGGGGAGAATTCACGCTGACGCTCGCCCCGAAGGCCGGCGGGGACCCGATCGTGATGCGCGGACGGTTCACGGAAGTCGTCGAGAAACTTGGCGGGAAGTGGCTCTACGTCGCCGACCACGCGTCGGCGGATCCCGCTCCGGCGCCGGCGCCCGCCTCGAAGTGACCCGCTCTGCCGGCGCGCGCGGCGCGACGCCGCGCGCCGGCCCGGGCGGCCTTCCGCGTCAGCGCCGTCGACGCGGGCCCGCCGGCGAACCGAGCAGTCGCGCCTGCGACGATGCCCGGGCCTGCAATCCCCGGCAGACCGCGTCGCACAGCGCGAAGACGGCGGGGTCGGACACCGACCAGTAAGCGCTCGTCCCTTCCGTCCGACGCTGGACGAACCCCGCCTCGCGAAGGGCCTTCAGCTGCTTGCTCACGTTCGGCTGGCTCGCGCGGAGCGACGCGGTGAGATCCCCGACGTTCCTCTCCTCGTGCTCGAGCGCCTGCAGGATCCGGAGGCGGAGCGGGTCCGCGAGCGTCCGGAATCGGGCCGCGACGAGCGCGAGCGCGTCCGGCGACAGCGCCCCGATGCCGTTTCTTCCCATCGTCGCCATCCTAGCACATATTTACTTTATTCTTATATTTGAATATAAGAGCCACCCATGCGAGACGCTGATTCATTCGCATTAAGACGGGAGCGGCCTTTCGCGGGAAGATCCGGGGCGATGACGAGGTTCCGACAGCTCGGCCTTCTCGCCGCTCTCGCGAGCGCCGGACTCGCGATGCCGGCCGCCGGCGAGCCCCCGGCGGGATCGCCCCTTTCCCTGTCCGACGCGATCGCGATCGCCCGGCAGGCTTCCCCGGCGGCCGCGGCGGCGCACGCGCGGGCCCGTTCGTCCGAGGATCAGTCCCGCGCCGCCTCCCTCTTCTGGGCGCCGGACCTCGCGATCGACTCCGTCTGGGACCGCACGGAAGTGCCCGCCCGCGCTTTCGCGCAGAAGCTCAACCGCGGCGAGTTCACCGCGGACGACTTCGCCCTCGACCATCTGAACTCTCCCGGCTTCGACGCGAACCTCGAGACGACGTTCGGCCTGCGGCTCCCGCTGGATCTCTTCGGCGCCGGGCGCTCGGGAAAGGCCGCCGCGCAGGCCGCCGCCCGGGCCGACGCCTCGCGGGCCGACGCGGTCGACGCGGACGTCGATCTCGAGACCATCCGGGCCTACTTCGGGGTCCGGGAGGCGGACCGGACGGCCACCGCGGCGGCGGCCTCTCTGGACGCCGCCCGGGAGCTCGAGCGGTCGGTGACCGCCCGGAAGGAATCCGGCTCCGCCCTCGAAGCCGACGTGCTCCGGGTCCGGACGCGGCGGCGCCAGAGGGAAGTCGAGACCGCGCGCGCCCGGACGCAGGTGGAGCTCGCGCGGTCGCGCCTTCGCGTCCACCTCGGCTGGGGCGGGGACGCTCCGGTCGTGCTCTCGTCGGAACCCGACGCCGAGCCGCCGCACGTTCCGCTCGAGGAGTGGCTCGCGCGCGCCGCCGCCGGAAACCCGGATCTGGCCGCGGCCACGGCCGCGGCCGCGGTTCCCGCCGCGATGGAACGCCGCGAACGCGCGGCGGGTCGCCCGGCGCTCCAGCTCTTCGGCGGCTGGCAGGACGACCGCAATTCGCTCTCCCACGGGCAGGGCAGCGCCACGGTCGAGCTTCGATTCCATTGGGCGGTCTGGGATCCGGCCCGGAGCGCGCGAAACGCCGCGGCCGCGGACGCGGCGCGCGCCGCCCGCGAGAGCCGCCGCGGGGCGGCCGACGCCGTCCGCCTCGACGTCGAAGCGCGCTGGCGCGATCTCGACGTCGCTCGCCTGGAGGCGCAGGCCGCCGCCGACGGCCGCCGCGAGGCCGCCGAGGTCTACCGCGTGTCGCGCGAGAGATGGGAAGCGGGCCGCGCCGCCCTCGTCGACCTGCTCGATGCCGAAAGCGCCGCCGCGGCCGCGGAAGCGGACGAGGCGCGCGCCTCGATTCGCGTCGCGCTCGCCCAGGCCGTCCTCGAGCGGGCGGCCGGAAAGAAGTGAAGAACATGCCGCGTCTGGCCGGAGTCCTCTTTCTCCTGGGGATCGGGGCCGCGATCCCCGCGTGCCGCAGGGCCACCTCTCCCCCCGAAGCCGCCCGGGCCGCCGTCCCGGTTCCCGTCGCGGCGGTGCGCGAGACCCGGGGAGGCGCGCGCTCGGTGCCCGGCGTCGTCGCCGCGAAGGAACGCGCGGAGATCGCCTCCCGCTCGTCGGCCGAAGTCCTCCGCGTCCTCGTCACCGAGGGCTCGCGCGTGCGCCGGGGCGAGCGGCTCGCCGAGCTCGACGCGCGCGAGCTGTCCGCCCGGATCGACGCCGCGCGGGCGGCGCTCACCGCCGCCGCCGCCGAGAAATCGCGCACCGACCGCCTCGCCGCGACCGGCGCGGCGACCGCCCGGGAAAAGGAGATCGCCGATTCCGGCGAGGCCGCGGCGAGAGCTTCGCTCGCCGAGGCCGAAGCGGCCGGGCCTTACCTGCACGTGGAGGCGCCGTTCTCCGGGACCGTCGCGGCCGTGCCGATCCACGCGGGAGACCGGGTCTCCCCCGGCCAGCCGCTCCTCGTCGTCGAGTCGGACGCCGGTTTCGAGGCTCAGGCTTCCGTGGAGGCCGACGCGGCCGGGAGGCTGCGGCCCGGGACGCCGGTGGCCGTCCGCGTCGACGGGATCCTCGCCACGCTCCCCGGGACGGTCCGCGCGGTGTCTCCCTCCGGGGACCCCCAGACCCATCGCTTTCTCGTCCGCGCGGATCTCCCCCGGGACGAACGGCTGAAATCCGGCCTGTTCGCCGCGCTCGAGATCCCCGATCCGGCCGCTCCGGCTCGCCGGCTCGTTCCGGCGTCCGCGATCGTGGAGCGAGGCGGGTTGACGGGCGTCTTCGTCGTCGCCGCGGGGCGGGCCACGCTCCGCTGGATCGACGCCGGGCCGCGCGAAGGGGGCGACGTCGCGGTTCGCGCGGGGCTGGCCCCCGGCGAAACCGTCGCGCTCGCGCCCGAGGGGCTGACCGACGGGGCGCCCGTGGAGGCCGTTCCGCGATGAGCGACCGGCGCGGCATCGCCGGGGCGCTGGCGCGGACGTTCCTGCACAGCAAGGTCACGCCGCTCCTGATCGCGGGCGCCATCGGGCTCGGTTTCCTGTCGCTCGCCGTCACGCCGCGCGAGGAGGAGCCCCAGATCCGCGTGCCGATGGTCGACGTCTTCGCCGCGGACCCCGGCGCTCCTCCGGAGGAGGTTTCGCGGCGGGTGGTCGAGCCGATCGAGAAAGCGATGTGGGGAATCGCCGGCGTCGACCACGTCTATTCGACCGCGCGGGAGGACGGAGCGCTCGTCACCGTGCGATTCCGCGTCAACGAATCGAACGAGACGTCCCTCGTGAAGGTCTTCGAACGGCTCGGCCGCCTTCGCGCGGAGCTTCCCCCGGGCGTCCCCGCGCCGGTCGTCGAGCTGAGGTCGATCGACGACGTGCCCTTCCTGACGCTCACCGTCTCCGGCGAGCGCGAGACGCCCGCGACGCTGCGCCCCCTGGCGGACGAGCTCGCGCACGAGATCGCGGAAGTCGAGAGCACGACCCGCGTGGCGGTCACCGGAGGGGCGCCGCGCGTCGTCCGCGTCGAGCCCGACCCCGGGCGCCTGGCGGCCGCGGGCCTCACGTGGGAGGACGTGCGCGCGGCGCTCGCCGGGGCGCAGGCGAGGCTCCCCGCGGGCTCCGCCACGGAGGACGGACGCGTCGTCCGGATCGAAAGCGGCGCGCTCTTCGCCGACGGCCGCGACGTCGCGCGGGCGGTCGTGGGGGTCCGGGGGCGGGCTCCCATCACGCTCGCCGAGGTGGCGCGGATCGTCGACGGCCCGGCCGAGACGGCCGACTACGTCCTCGCGGGGGACCGGAAGACGCCGCTCGCCCCCGCCGTCACGATTTCGGTCGCGAAGCGGCCGGGCACGAACGCCACCCTCCTCTCGCGCCGGGTCCTCGCGAAGGTCGACGCGCTCCGGTCGCGCCTCCTCCCCGCCGGCGTCCGCGTTTCGATCACCCGCGACTACGGAAAGACCGCGGACGAGAAGGCGAACGAGCTCGTCCAGCACCTGCTCCTCGCGACGCTCTCGGTCACGATCCTGATCGCGCTCGCGATGGGGTGGCGAAGCGCCGTGGTCGTCGCGATCGCCGTCCCCGTCACGCTGGCGCTGACCCTTTTCGTGTATTACCTCTTCGGCTACACGCTGAACCGCGTCACCCTCTTCGCCCTGATCTTCTCGATCGGCATCCTGGTCGACGACGCGATCGTCGTGGTCGAGAACATCGAGCGCCACCACCGCGAACGGCCCGCCGAACCGCTCTCGGTCCTCGCGGTGCACGCGGTCGCCGAGGTCGGCGCCCCGACGATCCTCGCCACCTTCACGGTCATCGCGGCGATCCTCCCGATGGCCTTCGTCCGGGGCCTCATGGGCCCGTACATGAAGCCGATCCCGACGGGGGCCTCCTTCGCGATGATCTTCTCTCTCGCCGTCGCCTTCGTCGTGTCGCCGTGGGCGGCCGTCCGGATCTTCCGGAACGCGCACGAGGTGCCGGAAGGCTCGAAGGGCGCGGAAGGGAAAGCGACGAAGCTCTACCGACGGATGATGGGCTCGCTCATCGGGAACGCGCGCCGGCGACGGTTCTTCTTCGCCGGCATCGCCGTGCTCCTCCTCGCGTCGGTGGCGACGGTCGCGTTCGGATGGGTGCGGGTGAAGATGCTCCCCTTCGACAACAAGAGCGAGTTCCAGGTGCTCGTCGACGAGGACGAAGGCACGCCGCTCGAGGACACCCTCGAGACCGCCGTCCGCGTCGGCCGGGTGCTGGGGACGGTCCCCGAGGTCGCGAACTACCAGATCTACGCGGGCGCTCCGGCTCCGTTCAACTTCAACGGCCTCGTCCGTCATTACTTCCTGCGGCGGGAGCCGAACCGGGCCGACCTCCAGGTCAACCTCCTCCCGAAGGGGAAGCGGTCGGCCCAGAGCCACGACATCGCCAAGCGCGTCCGTACGCTCCTCGCGCCGATCGGGCGCGAACGCGGCGCGCGGATCAAGGTGGTCGAGATCCCGCCGGGTCCTCCGGTGCTCGACACCCTGCTGGCCGAGGTCTACGGTCCGGACGACGGCGCGCGGCGCGATCTCGCGGGGAGGATCCGAGGATTCTTCGAGACGACGCCCGGCGTCGTCGACGTGGACTGGAGCCTCGAGGCTCCGCACGCGAAGGAGGTCCTCCGGATCGACGCCGAAAAGGCGGCGGTGCACGGGATCGCCGCCGCCCAGGCGGCCGCCATGCTCTCCGTCTCCGGCGAAGGCGAGGCCGTGGGAACGCTCGATCTCCCCCGCCGGCGCGAGCCGGTGCCCGTCCTCCTCCGGCTCTCCGCCGCCGACCGCGACGACCCGGCTCGCCGCCTCGCCCTCCGAATCGCGTCGAGGACCGGCGGCGCAGTCGCGCTCTCCGACCTCGCGACGGCCGCCTCGATTCCTTCGCCGCAGCCGGTCGTTCACAAGGACCTGAAGCCCGTCGTCTACGTCTTCGGCGATCTGGCCGGTGAGAAGGAGAGCCCGGTCTACGCGCTCGCCGCCCTGAACCGCAAGATCGACGCGATTCGCCTTCCGCTCGGCGGGCGCGTTCGGCGCTACTCGGTCCAGGCGCCCGAGACGAGCGACTTTCCGGCCGTCAAGTGGGACGGCGAATGGCAGATCACCTACGAGGTGTTCCGCGACCTCGGCCTGGCGTTCGCGATCGTGCTCGTGCTGATCACGCTCCTCGTCGTGGCCTGGTTCCAGAGCTTCCGGACTCCGATCGCGATCCTCCTTCCGATCCCTCTTTCGCTGATCGGCATCCTTCCCGGCCACCTGCTCTTCGGGGCGTTCTTCACGGCCACGTCGATGATCGGGTTCATCGCCGGCGCCGGGATCATCGTGCGCAACTCGATCATCCTCGTCGACTTCATCGAGCTGAAGGTGCGCGCCGGCATGCCGCTCGAGGAGGCGGTCGTGGAGGCCGGTGCGGTCCGGTTCCGGCCGATGCTCCTCACGGCCGCGGCCGTGGTCGCCGGCTCCGTGGTCATCCTCTTCGACCCGATCTTCCAGGGCCTGGCGATCTCGCTCATGATGGGAGAAGTCGCCGCGACGCTGCTCTCCCGGATGACGGTTCCCGTCCTCTATTACGTCCTCACGCGCCGACGGCCCGTCCCCGGCCCGGCGGCCATCGCCGCCTGAATTCAAAGGAGGTCATCATGAAACGGAAACTCGCGCTTCTCTCGATCGCGACGCTGCTCGCGGCCGCCGCCTTCGCGCAGCCGCCGGCATCGCCCGGCTACGACGCCTCCAAGGAACGGCATCTCGCCGGAACCGTGGAAGCCGTCACGGAAGTTCCGGGCGGCAACCGCGGCGGCGGTCTCCACGTCACGCTCGCATCGGGAAAGGACCGATGGGAGGTGCGTCTCGGCCCGAAGGACTTCTCGCGCGGCATCGGGCTCGAGCCCGCGAAGGGCGATTCGTGGGAGGTCACGGGGTCGGCCGAAAAGACGAAGGTCCTCATCGCCCGCGAGATCCGCAAGGGAGACAAGACCTACCGGCTGCGCGACGCTCGGGGATTCCCCCTGTGGTCTCACGGACGGCGTTGACGAAGATCGGAAAGAAAGGATGGAAACGATGGACCAGGAACGCGCTCTTCGGGGAATCGGCGGCGGCTTCGTGCTCGCGAGCGTCGCTCTCGGATGGTGGGTGCACCCCGCCTTCTTTCTCTTCACCGCCTTCGTCGGGCTGAATCTCTTCCAGTCGGCGTTCACCGACTGGTGCCCGATGATGTGGCTCCTGGGCAAGCTCGGCCTGCCGCGACACGGTTCCGCCCGAACCGGCGCCCGAAACGCCGCCTGAGCGGCTCCGTCGGGCTCGCGCGCGAGCCCCCGGGACGCCGGAGGGGCGGGAAAGAGGCCCTCACCGCCGCGCCTCTCCGGCCCGCTCGTCGATCACCCGGAGCATCCGCTGCGCGTTCGCGTCGCCGGGCTCGAGCGCGAGGACGTTCCGGTAGCACTCCCGCGCGCGGACCAGATCTCCCGCGGCGAGATATCCCTCGCCGAGGCTGTCCTGCGCGTTCGGCGATTTCGGATGACGCTCGGCGTTCAGGCGGAAGAGCGTGAGAGCGAGCGCGGAATGCCCCTCGCGCAGCTCGTCGTATCCCAGGTCGTTCGTCTCGTTCTCGATCGGAGCGCCGGCGCTCGCCGGGTCGGCGGCGAACGCCCGCCAGCTCTTTTCGAGGGCCGCCGCGTCTCCCGCGTCGAGCGCCGGTCGAACCGCCTCCGCGATCGATCGGTACCGGATGATCGACTCCATCGCCGGATCGACTCCGCTCCGGTAGTCGGCGAAGGACAGCGGCGCCGGCAGGCGAGGAGCGGTCCAAAGGCGCGGGTCGGGCTTCGTCCGGTCGGGCCAGTACATGGTCGACGCCATCACCGTCAGTCCGCTGCGCGGTAGGACGATCGCCTCGTGATCTCCGTACTGGCTCGGACGCGATCCCGTCGGCTCCCCCACGAACGTCGGTCGAGCGAATCGGGAGAGATCGTTGACGAGGTTCTGGGCCGCGGAAAACGTCGACCGGCCGATCACGACGAACAGCTTCCCCCGCTCGTCGAGGTGCGCCCGGAGGATCCCGGCGACCACCGGGGCGTTCAGGAAATTGTTGCCGCCCGAGTTCAGCCGGATGTCCAGGACGAAGCGATCGACGGGGTGCTCGCCGGCGAAGCGGAAGACGCGGGCGAAGAACGCCGCGATCGACTCGTCCGGCCTGTCCGCGACTCCGTTGTATTGCACGTACAGGACCCGAGGGCCGCCGAGATACTCCATCCAGTACAGGTCTCCCGGGTTCTTGAGCCAGAGCGGCGTCGCCTTGCCGGAAGCGCTCGACGCGTCGATCCACCCGGGCGGATCGACGAAGACGGAGCCTCCGCCGTGCCCGTGCGCGGGGGAAGAGGCACCGGGGAGCTCGGCGGAGAAGCGGCGACCGTCCTTTTCGAGCTCCCACTTCGCCGTTCGTCCGTCGCCGAGACCGAGCCCCGCGAGGATCTCCGGCACGCCGAAATACATCGGCACGACGAGCCGGAGCCCTTCCTCGTTGTCGTGCGACACGACCTCGGCGACCCGCCGGAACGCCTCGTCGACCGGCACGCCGCCGACGCCGACGACTTTCGCGCCGACGATCTCCCGATGGTCGGGGGCCGCGGCGCGGACGTAGATCCCATCCGAGAACGCGTAGAGCCGCGCGCCGACCGTGTGAAATCCGGCCTTCGCATCCCCCGCGAAGAAGGGATTCATGCTCGTGTGCCCGTCGCCGATCCGGGCGACGAGCCTCATGAATCCGACGGCGATCGCGTCCGGCGTCATCGTCGGAATCGAGCGATCGAGCTCCGCGATCTCGCGTTCCCATTCCTCCCGGGGCACCGCGTGGAAGGCGTCGGCATGGATGCGGGGAAGGCGCTCCGCCAGCGTCTTCAGATCTTCCCGCCAGCCGTCGGCGGAGAGAGGCGGGGCCGCCGCCGCGCGCTGCGCGGCGACGAGGACGAGAGCGGCGACGAAGAACCGGAGTTCGCGCATGGAAGCCTCCTCTGTAAAACGACAGTTGTCGATATTCGAAACGAGCGCCGGCGACGCCGGAAGGATCGGGGTTTCATCGGCGGACGACCGCCGCCGCGCCCGCGGGCCGGGAGCCGGGCCGGACGCCCGGAAGGAAGAGCAACGCGGCGCCCGCGATCGCGAGCGCGGGCCCCGGTCGCCTGCGGACGGCGGAGACGCCCCCGACCAGGCGCCGCAACCGCCTCTCGAGATCGGTGCGCCGACCGGTCGCGGCGACGGCGGAATTCCGCCGGCCGTTCGCCAGCGCGGCCGCCGAAAGCAGCGCCCGTCCGTACGCGCGGACATCGCCGCCCCGGCGCCGCAGCACTTCCTCGTCGCAGCTCTCCTCCCGCCGCTCGCGGCGCTGCGCCGCGAGAACCCGGACGAGCGGGTTGAACCACCAGAGCGCCACCACCGCCGATTCGATCGCCGTGATCCCCGGATCCCTGCGGCGGAGGTGCGCGAGCTCGTGCGCGAGGATCCAGTCGCGCTCCGGCTCGGGCATGGAGCGAAAAACGGCATCGGGGAGGAGGATCGCCGGCCGGACGCCGCCGACCGCGCACGGCACGGGCATCTCCGCGGAGACGAGGAGCTCCGGCGGGTACGGGAGGCCGAAGCGGCGGGCGAGATCCGGCAAGGACGGCGACTCCGCGGGAACGGCATCCCGTCGGAGCCGCCGAACCCGGCCGCGTTCCCGGGCGAGGCGGACGAACGCGACGCCGGCGCCCGACGCGTGCAGGACGGCGACCGCGGCGAACACGGCGGCGGCGCCCGCTCCCAGGCGGCCGCCGGGCACGGCGGTGAACCGGCTGAAGACCCCGGTCGCGAAGGGGAGCATCGGAGGAACGACGAATTTCAACAGCGCGACGCCGAGCAGCGCCGAGCGGAACTCCGGCGACCGGCGCCGCACGACGGCGGCGACCGCGAGAAGCACGGCCGCGGCCGCGCTCCCCTGGAGGGTCACGTGGATCAGATGCAGGGTCCACTCGGCGCCGAATGCGGCCGCCGCGCTCACTTTCGCCTCCGGCGTCCACCGTGGAGATCGTCGACGAGGCGGCGCAGGGCCTCGATTTCCTCCTCCGTCGCCGGAGCGGAGCGAAAAAGGGTCGAGACGACCGAAAGACGGTCGCCCCCGAACACGCGCGCGACGAGCCGCCGCAGCACGCCGTCGATCGCTCCCGCCGAGGTCTCCGAGGCCCGGTAGAGGAAGGCTTTTCCGGCCGGAGCAGGTCTCCGCGCGACCAGCCGCTTCGCCTCGAGACGCCGCAGCAGCGTCACGACGGAGGAATGGGAGAGCGGCCTCGATTCCCGCAGGACCGTCCGGATCGTCCGGGCGTCCATCTCTCCGCGTTCCCGGAGAGCGGCGAGCACTTCGAGCTCGGCTTCCGGCGGCGTCTTCGCCGATCTCGTTTCATTCCCCGCGCGGGGGCCGAATCCTGACATCTGTCGATATAGACGACGACCCACCGAAAAGGTTTCGGTCCCGGCGGGGGTCAGCGAACGTCGAGGGCGGAGGAACCTCCGGTCCGGACCCGGATCGCGCCCGGCAGCACGGAAAAAGCGACGGGGAAATCGGGACGGCGGATCTCGCCGTCGGCATGGGCATAGAGGGAACGGTCCGCCGAGACGGTGAAGGCGACGCCTCGAACGAACGTCGCCTTCGGATGGCGGCGATGGTCTCCGGTGAGGGCCTTCGGAAGGGTCGCGAGGGTCCTCAGCCGGCCGAGCGCTCCGAACAGGCACGCATCGAGGAGGCCGTCGTCCGCGCGGGCGTCCGGCGTCAGAAGAAATCCTCCCCCGCACGACGGACCGTTCCCGATCGCGCAGAGGAGCGCCGGCTCCTCCCGGCGGAATCCTTCCGCGGACAGGGTCAGGAGGGGCGGCTCGAAGGTGGCGATCGTCGCGACGGCCGAGAGCAGATAGGCGGGGAGGCCCCGCAGCCGCGTGAACTCCTTCGACCGCGCGGCCGCCGCACCGTCGAGGCCGATCCCCACGCCATTGAAGAACAACTCACCGGCGAAGACGCCGAGATCGATTCGCTTCTCGGTACCGCGGCAGGCGACGTCGACCGCGGCCGCGAGGAGCCGGGGCGACCCGATCGTCCGCGCGGCGTCGTTGCCGCCGCCCCCCGGGAGGAAGGCGAGCACGCCGCGCCCGCCGCTCGCGCCGAGCGCCTGAACGACTTCGTGCACGGTGCCGTCGCCGCCGAGAACGGCCACGACCCCGTCCGGTTCCTTCGCGGCGAAATCGCGCGCGAGCTCCGTCGCGTGGCCCGGAGCGAGCGTGCGGACGATCTCGAATTCGGCGCCGAGCTCCCGCAGGCGGCGGGACACGGCCGGCGCTTCCGACCGCGCACGGCCGTTCCCCGCCGCGGGATTGAGCACGACCCGGATCGGCGCATTCACTGGGATATTCTTCGCTTCCCATGATTCTGAAGGTTTCGAAGCTCGGGGTCAAAGTCCTGCGCGAAGTCGCGATCGACGTCGATCCGAAGGCGGTCGCCCGGGGAGCCTTCGAGCCGTTCGTCGACATGCTTCTGGACACGATGCGCGAATACGACGGGACCGGGATCGCGGCTCCCCAGGTCTTCACGGGTCTCCGGGTCTTCCTCTACGAAGTCGTCCCGGAGCGGCGCAACAAGAAGGAAAAGGCCGTCCCCCCGACCGTCTACTTCAACGCCCGGTACGAGCCGGTCGGCGACGAGATCGAGACCGATTCGGAAGGATGCCTGTCCGTTCCCTTTCTCTGGGGAGGCGAGGTTCCGCGCTACCGGAAGATTCGCGTCCGGGCGCTCGATCGAAAGGGAAAGCCCGTCGACTTCGAAGCGGAGGGTTTCCACGCGCGCGTCCTGCAGCACGAGATCGACCACCTGGACGGCATCGTGTACATCGACCGGATGAAGGATCTCCGGAGTCTGGGGTATACGGTGAAGTTCGGCTGATTGCGGGCGCAGGAGGTGCATCGAGCCGGACGGGCGCGTGCGCCGCGACCCGCGGCCTCAACATACACACCCGATATGCCTCGGCCGCGGGCTCGGGCGCCCGCATCCCGTCGGGCTCGCGCCTCCCCCGCGCCTCAACCGTGCCCGAGCGAACTGGATCGGCGCCGACACTCCGACGGGAATCACGAGGTGCGGCCAGACGTGCCGGAAGGTGGGCGCCGGAAGCCGGCCGGCGGCCGCGGCGTACCGGAGCGTACGTTAAGGCCGCCGGCCGGCTTTCGGCGTCCGCATAACGGTGCGTATGGTCCGCACCCGCCTAATGAAGGTGACGATGTTCCACCATGATGCACTTGTTCATCACGACGGCCAGTCCCGCCCGTCGCGCCTTCTCGGCCGATTCGTTGTGGGCGAGGCCGAGCTGCATCCAGACCGCCTTCGCGCCGGCCGCGATCGCGTCGTCGACGATCGCGGGGATCGCATCCACCCGGCGGAAGACGTCGACGATGTCGATCGGAACGGGGACGCTCGCGAGATCGGGATAGGCCTTTTCGCCGAGCACTTCGCGGACTGCCGGGTTGACCGGGATCACCCGGTACCCGTGCTCCTGGAGGTAGGCCGCGATGCGATGGCTGTCCCGCGCCGGATTCTCGGACAGCCCGACGACGGCGATCGTCCCGGCGTCCGCCAGCAGGCGGCGTATCTCCTCTCCCGACGCGTTCTTCTTCGGCAGCTCGCAGACGGGGTCGCTCATCGAAACCTCCCCCGCCATTCTGCGGCGCGGCGCGAGGAAACGCCAGCCGGGGCGCTCATTCCTCCGGAAGCGGGCGGCTGATATATTCGGAAGGATGGCGCGGGGAAAGATCTCGACCGCCCCCGGTCCTCCGGCGCGGCCGCTCGACGCGATGCCTTCGGGCTCGGCGGACTTCTTCACGACCCGTCTCGACAACCTCGTCGCCTGGGCGCGCAAGAATTCCCTCTGGCCGCTCCCGTTCGGAACGGCGTGCTGCGCCATCGAGTACATGTCGATCGTCTCCTCGCACTACGACCTCGCGCGCTTCGGGGCGGAGGTCGTCCGATTCTCCCCCCGGCAGGCGGACCTCCTGATCGTCGCCGGCACGGTCGTCGACAAGCTCGCCCCCGTCCTCCGGAAGATCTACGACCAGATGCCGGAACCGAAGTGGGTGATCTCGATGGGCGTCTGCGCCTCCTCGGGCGGCTTCTACCGCGCCTACCACGTCGTCCAGGGCATCGACGAGATCGTCCCGGTCGACGTCTACGTTCCCGGGTGCCCCCCCACGCCGGAAGAGCTGATGTACGGGATCCTGAGCCTCCAGGAGAGCATCCAGTCCGGCCGCAAATCCCGGGACGACCGCTCGGCGCGTTACGCCGCGACGCTTCCCGCGCTCCCCTCGCCATGAGCGACGTCGCGATCTCTCCCGTTTCCGCTCCCGCCGAGCGCGTCCGGGCCCGTCTTTCCGGCGCGATTCCCGATTCGCGCGTCTCGGTGGCGGATCTCGACCTGCCGACGATCGAAACGGATCCGCGGAGCTGGCCGGCGGTCGCGCGGTTCCTCCGCGACGACCCGGAGATGCGTTTCGATCTGCTGATCGATCTCCTCGGCGTCGACAATCTCCGGCGGCGCGGAAGGCCCAGCCGGTTCGAGCTCGTCGTCCACCTCTTTTCGACCTCCCGCGACGAACACGTCCGCGTGAAGGTGATCCTCGACGGGGAGAACCCGGAGCTTCCGTCCGTCGTCGACGTCTGGCCGGCGGCGAACTGGTTCGAACGGGAGGCGTTCGACCTGTTCGGATTCCGCTTCTCGGGGCATCCGAACCTCCGCCGGATCCTGTGCCACCAGGCGTTCGTCGGCCACGCGCTGCGGAAGGATTACCCGCCGGGGCAGCGCTGGATGTGCACCGAGGAGGACCTCTACGTCCCCGGCCTCGTCGCGCGGGAGAACGTGGAGGAAGACCACTTCGAGACCGTCGTCGTCAACCTCGGACCGTCCCACCCCGCCACGCACGGGACGCTCCGCATCGTCGCGCGGCTCGACGGCGAGCAGATCGTCGAGGCGGAATCGGAGATCGGATACCTCCATCGCTGCTTCGAGAAGATGTCCGAGACCCACACCTGGAACCAGGTCATCCCGTACACGGACCGGCTGAACTACTGCTCGGCGTTCATCAACAACGTGGCCTACTGCAAGACCGTCGAGCGGATGCTCGGAATCGAAGTGCCCGAGCGCGGCGCGCTCGTCCGGACGATCCTTTCGGAATTCTCGCGGATCATGGACCACTGCGTCTGCATCGGCGCGAACCTCGTCGACACGGGAGCGCTCACGAACTTCTGGTATCTGTTCCAGCCGCGCGAGGAGATCTACGGCCTGATCGAGGCCTGCTGCGGCGCGCGCCTGACGGTGTCGTACGGGCGCGTGGGAGGGCTCTCCCGCGAGGTCCCGGCCGATTTCGTCGCCCGCTGCCGCTCGCTCCTCCGCTCGATCCCGAAATTCCTCGACGACGTCGACAACCTCGTCAAGCGGAACCGCATCGTGTGGGACCGTTTCCGCGGCGTGGGCGTCGTGACCCGCGACCAGGCGATCGGCTGGGGATTCGCGGGCCCGTGCCTCCGCGCGTCGGGCGTGGGGTACGACGTCCGCAAGGCGCGGCCGTACGATTTCTACGACCGGTTCGACTGGGACGTGCCCGTGCATCGCGACGGCGACAATTTCGCGCGGTACCTCGTCCGGATGGAGGAGATGCGGCAGTCGCTGTCGATCATCCGCCAGGCGCTGGAGATCCTTCCGTCGTCCGGACCGGTGAGCTCGGGCGACTGGCACGTCGTCCTCCCGCCGAAGGATCGCGTCTACCACGACATGGAGTCGCTCATCTATCACTTCAAGTGGGTGATGGAAGGAATCCAGGTGCCGGAAGGAGAGCGCTACGAATGGTTCGAGGGGGCCAACGGCGAGCTCGGGTTCTACGTCGTCTCGACCGGCGGCGGATCGCCCTACCGGATCAAGCCCCGGCCCGCCTGTTTCCCCATGATGGCGGCGTTCGAGAAGATCATCGTCGGGAGCCGCGTCTCCGACGCGATTGCGACGCTGGGAACGTTGAACATCATCGCGGGAGAGCTGGACCGATGAGGGCAACCGGCGCGGACCACGCATCGAGCCATGCGGACGCGGCCGGCCCGGCCGGGCTCGCCTTGCTCGCGCCTCGCCGCGCTTTCGGGTCGTTTCGGGAGCCTCGGTTTCGCGCGGAAACTCGTCCGGACAACCGAACCTGTTCCACCGTGCTCGAGGGAGAGCTTCATGTCCGTTAGAGTCGTCGACCTGACCGACTCGGAGCCGCGGCGGCCGACGATGGCCGTGCGGCTCTATCTGCCCCTGCTGAAGGGCATGGCCGTGACCCTCGGCCATCTCCTGAAGAACATCGTCAACATCAAGAAGCTTCCGACCATCCTGTACCCGGAGCAGAAGCGGAACTACTCCGACCGCTTTCGCGGCAAGCACATCCTGAAGACGCGCGAGGACGGGACGCTCAAGTGCGTCGCCTGCTACATGTGCGCGCAGGCGTGCCCGGCCGACTGCATCGAGATCGTCGCGGGCGAGCACCCGAAGCTCGCCTACGAAAAGTACCCCGTCGTCTTCAACATCGACATGCTCCGCTGCGTGATGTGCGGGTTCTGCGTCGACGCGTGCCCGAAGGACGCCATCTGGATGTCGAGAAACTACGAGCTCTCCTTCTTCACCCGGCACGAGTCCGTCTTCGACATCACGACGCTCGCCGAGAAACCGGGCGCCGGCGTCAAGGACGGGTACGGATACCGTCCCTACTATCCGGGCGACGGGACGATTCCGCCCACGGACGCGTCGACGGCTCCCGTCGTCCCCGGCGACGGCGGACGCCAGGAGCTGCGCGAGAAAGGGCTCCTTCACGAGCCCGCGGCTCTCGCCGGCCGAAACTGAACCGACCCGAGCCCTCCACCGCCGGAACGGGCCACGCTCTCCGGACGTCGATCCGGATCGCGGCGATCGCCGCGGCGGCCCTCGCCGTTCGGTGCGGATCCGGGAAGCGCTCGACCGCGACGATTCCGCTGCCCGTTCCGGAGGATTCGCCGTTCGCCTCGACGGGGGTGTGGCTCTGGCCCGGCGAGAGCCTGCGGTGGGCCATTCCGGCCGGGCCGGACGTCCGCGTGCGTTTCCGGTTCCACCAGCCGCTCGCGTGGGCTCCGGGACCGGCGCAGAGTCTCGTGGCGGAGAGCGCGGCGCCTCCCTCCGCGCGGCGCGAGGAGATCCGGCTCCCCGCCGTGACGGGAACGAGCGATTCCGGCTGGAGAACCGGGTCCGTGCGGATGCCGGCATCGGACCGCGGGCGCGCGTTCACCCTGCGGGTCGAGCGGGCCCCCGCGGATCCTCGCCCCGTCTTCATCGCCGACGTCGTGGCGGACTGGCCGCGACTCGACCGGGGCGAGCCGCGGGTCATCGTGCTCTTCGACATCGACACCATGCGGGCGGATCACCTGTCGTTGTACGGCTACGACCTCCCGACGACGCCCGCGATCGATCGGGTGTTCCGGTCGGGGCTGGTCGCGGACCGGTGC
This sequence comes from Thermoanaerobaculia bacterium, assembly GCA_035717485.1. Lineage (NCBI taxonomy): Bacteria > Pseudomonadati > Acidobacteriota > Thermoanaerobaculia > Thermoanaerobaculia bacterium. The sequence goes on from DASTIQ010000071.1 coordinate 69,245, forward strand.
TTCTCCAACGCCACATGGACGCTCCCTTCGCACGCCTCGATGTTCACTTCGACGCTGGTAAGCCGCCATCGGGTGCGCGCTCCGGGGGACCGTCTGCCGTCGAACTTCCCTCTCCTCGCCGAAGTGCTCCAGAAGGGGGGTTACGCGACGTTCGGGGTGACCAACGGCGGCTACGTGGACGCGGAATACGGCTTCTCCCGGGGATTCGACCGCTACGAATCGTCGAACGAATCCGTCGAACAGGAGGTCACGCGCGCGCTCGCGGACCTCGATTCGGCGCCGAGTTCCCGCGTTTTCCTGTTTCTTCACACCTTCCAGGTCCACAACTACGCGCCGACCCGGATCTCCGCGACGGAGCTCTTCGGAAGCGTGCTTCCGCTCGGAGCCGGATGGCTCGAGCTGATCCGGAAACAACTCGACTCCGGCGGCGCGCCCGCGGCGGAACGGCACGTCTGGGCGCGCCGGCGCTACGACGCCGCCACGCGCCGGGTGGACGACGCGTTCGCGTCGCTCGTCCGGGGGCTCGAGCGCCGGGGGCTCTGGGAAGACACCGCGGTCGTGCTCGCGTCCGACCACGGCGAGGCGCTCTTCGACCGCCCGAAGATCGCCGCGGACGCTCCCGATTACTTCGGGCACCCGCTGCCGCAGGTCTACGATCCCGAGATTCACGTCCCGTTCGCCGTGAGGGTTCCCTGGAAGCGGTGGCGAGGGCGCGTCGCGCATCCCGTCTCGATGCTCGACCTGGCGCCCACGATCCTCGACATCGCCGGAGTGGCCCCTCCGGCGACGTTCGAGGGGAGATCTCTCGCGGCTCCGCGGCCGTCGGTGATCTTCGCCGCCTCTCCCACCTACGACGCCGTCGCGGCCCGCGACGCGCTCCACAAGATCATCGTCCGCCCCGATTTCCGACAGATGAGCTGGGAAGGAACGGGGCTGCACGATCCCCTTCCCGCCCTCGAATGCTTTTCCCTCGAAGCCGATCCCGGGGAGCGGTCGCCCGTCTCCTGCGACGCTCCCTGGGCGGCCGCTTTGCGCGAGGCCGCCGATCGTTACATCGTGTCGTCGTTTCCGCGGTCCCTGGTCCTGAAGCTCGAGGGCCCTCCCGGCGGCGCCCCCTGCCGCGTCGCCGCGCGCGGCGAGACCGAACCGCCGGACGAGCGCTCGTTCGCGCTCCGTCCGCAGACGGATGCGCGGACTTCGGGAACGACGCGGATCGTTCGAACGGACCTCGGAAGTTCTCCGGAATGGCTGGCGTTTCGTCCCCGAGCGACCGGCGGCGGCCTGTCCCTGCAGCTCGACGGGTGCGGCGCGGTTCGCGACACGCGCGATCGCCCGGTCTCGACGGCCGAGGCGGGCTGGAGCGAACTGCTCTGGAAGACGGGAGCGCTTCCCCGCGGAAACGTCATCCTCTCCGTTCCGCCGCTTCTCGAGCCCGACCGGATTCGGGCCGAGCCCCTTTCCACGGCTCTCGTCCGGCGCCTGCGCGCGCTCGGATACCTTTCCGCCGGATCGAGCTCTCCCGTTCCCCCCGCTCTCCCGGACGTCGGCAGCCCCGTCGACCTCCCCGCCGCGCGCGCCGGCGAGATCCGGATCCGCGTGCGATGAAGATCCGCACCATCCTCGCCGCCATCCCGCTGGCCATCGCGTGCGCCCGTTCGCCGAAGGGTCCCCCCGTCCCCCCGCCCACCCGCCTCCCCGCCCCCGCCGTGTCCCGGGTCGCGGGAGAGCACGCGCGAAGGATCTTCGAGCTCTTCCCTCCCTCGACCCGCGCGGGGGAGCCGTTCAACCGGCAGGACGACGGGGAGTCGGCGATCCTCGTCGGCGGTTGGGGATTCGAGCCGGGTGACCGGATCTTCTGGAACGACCGCGAGCTCACGACGAGCTGCGGCGATCCCACGACGATCTCCGCGCTCGTCCCTCCTCCTCTTCTCGCCCGCCCCGGCACCGCCACGATCGTGATCCGGAATCCGAAGGACGATTCGTCGAAGCCGATGCAGGCGCGCTTCGAGATCCTCGAGCGGTGAGTTCGCGCGGTCCGGTGGGTCTGCGCCGGTTCCTCGCCGCCATGGCGGCGTTCTGCGCCGCATTCGTCCTCACCGGCCCCTGGCGAATCGCGGGGCGGGAGGTCGGACGCTCGACCGTTCTCGCCGCGATCGTCGCCGCGCTCGGACTGGGGGCGTTCGCGATCCGGCCGGGCTGGCGATCGTGGGTGCGGCGGCGGTTTTCCGCGGAGGACGTGCGCCTGTCCCGCCGGGGCGTGGCGATCTTCGGCCTCGCCGTCGCCGCGGTCCTCGGCCGCGTCGCGCTGTCGCGGTTCGCGGCGCTCGAAGTGAACGCCTGGGACTTCTCGCTCTATTTCGACCGCCCGGTCGAGAGCGTCCTCCACGGAAAGGGACTCTACTCCGAGCTCCTCAGGGGCTCGATTCTCGGCGACGACGCGAGCTTCGCCATGTTCGCGTTCGTTCCTCTCTATGCCGTCGTGGCGTCCCCGCTGTGGCTCGTCTGGGCTCCCGCCGTCGCGATCGCCGGCGCGGCCGCCGTGGCGTTCCTGCTGTTTCGGGATCTCTTCGCCGACGACGTCGCGGCGCTCCTGCTCTCGGCGGCTTTCGTCCTGCACTCGGCGACCGCCCGGGCCGTCCAGTACGTCTTCCACGTGGAAATCTTCTATCCGCTCGCGATCTTCCTGTCGCTCTGGTCCCTGCGGCGAAAGCACGCCGTCGGCTTCGCGGCCGGGATGACGCTGCTCCTCTCCCTCAAGGAAGACGCGCTGCTCCCGGCGACGGTGCTCGCCCTCTTCGCTCTTCTGATGCGGGCGGACCGGCGGTGGATCGCCGCGTCCTGGGTCGCGGCGGCCGCCGCGTTCGCCGTGGATTACTTCGTGGTTCTCCCGGGTTTCTCCCCGTCCGGCGGCGCGAAACCGTGGTTTTCCTGGTACTGGGCGCGGTACGGCTCGAGCCCCCTCTCGGCGGCGGTCGGAATCGCCTCACACCCGCTCCGGGCCGCGGCGGACGTCGTCCGCTCGGGAATCGCCAACCTCCTCGAGCCGCTGCTGTTCCTCCCGCTCGCCGGATTCGAGGGATTCCTCGCGGTGCTGCCGGCGCTGATCCCCTATGCGGTCGCGCAGCACGGGAAGCTCTCCCGGTTCAGCCTCTATTACTCGATGCCGATCCTCCCCTTCCTCTTCATCGCCGCCGGCTGGGGCCTGACGCGGATCGCTCGCGTCTTCCCGGCGAAGAAGATCGCCTTCCGCGCCGGGGCCGTTCTCGTGTTCGCCGCGTGCGCGCTCGACGGAGCGGGCTACGTGCTCGCGCGTCCGAGGCCCGAGCGTCGCGCGATCCGGCCGCTTCTCGCGAGCCTCGCGCCGGAGACCCCCGCCTACGTCCAGGGTGCGCTGCTTCCCCACGCCGGATACGCGCCCCGCTTCGCCGTTCTCGATCGAGGCGACGCCGTCCCCGACGGGGTGCACGGGTATCTCCTCCATTCGGACGCCGACCCGTATCCCTTCTCGGGCCGCGAGCTGGGCGCCCTGCTTCGAACGCTGGACGCCGACCCCCGGTACGCGCGCCGGCCCGCCGCGCGCGGGCTCGTCCTTTACTCCCCCGCCGCCGCCGCGGCGAGATAGGATTTTCGAATGACGTCGCCCGAGATCGATCCTCTCCTCGCCTCGGCGTCGACGC
>DASTIQ010000072.1 GCA_035717485.1 Thermoanaerobaculia bacterium
AGCCCAGCGGAGCGAGGATCTCGTAGGGGCCGAGGCGCGAGCCGGCAGAGAGCGTCATCGAGTGAGCCCCGGATCATACCCGGAGCCGCGGGTGCGGGGTGGCGGCCTCAGACCTGGCAGTGGCGCCGGACGATCGCGAGCACCTTGTCGGGGTCGAACGGCTTGTGAATAAAGCCGGAAATCCCGGCGGTCGAAGCGGATCCGTCGAAGTCGCCGCTGGCCGAGATGACGTACACCGGAATTCCCGCGAACTTCGGATGTTCCCGCATCGCGGCGAGGAACTGGGCCCCGTTCATCTTCGGCATCGCGTTGTCGAGGAGGATGACCGAGGGAACCTTTCCGAGATCCATCAACCGGAATGCTTCGAGCCCGTCGTTCGCCACGATCGGCTCGATTCCCTCGGTGATCAGGAGGGCTTCCATCGCGGACAGGATGTCCGGGTTGTCGTCGACGATCATGACCGGCCGCATTCGGGTTCGCTGCACGCAGTAATCGTACCAATCCTCTCGGACGGCCCGGTCGGAGACCGCCGCGCGGGAAAATGCCCGATTTCTGGACGGTGTGCCGTCGGTCGGTCATCGGGTTCGCCGGAGAAGCGGCCCCGACGGGAGATAATCCGGCGATGAACTTTCGGGTTTTTTCATCGATTCTCGCGCTCACGTTCGCCTTCGCGGCTCCGACCGTATCGGCGGCCCCCCGATCGGAGGGCTCCACGATTCCGCGCGGGAAGTGGGGCGGGGAGCACGTGACCCTGGAGGTATCCGCGTCCGGCGCGGTGATTCAGTTCGACTGCGCGCACGGGGCGATCCCGGCGCCGCTCGCGCTCGACTCGAACGGGCGATTCCAGCTGTCCGGCGATTTCGTCGCGGAGCACGGCGGGCCAATCCGGGTCGGCGAGGTCGAGAAGCATCAGGCGGTTCGCTATTCCGGGAGGGTGCGGGGACGGACGATGACGCTTTCCGTGGAGCTCGGCGGCGATCAGGAAGGCGTCGGTCCGTTCACCCTCGAGCTCGGTAGCGACGGCCGGATCGTCCGCTGCCGGTAGCGCGGCGGCCGAATCCGGCCGTCTTCCCCGGTCCCCGACCCCTCCCGCGGGCGCCGGCGTTAGAATCGCCCCAAGTCATTGCCGCCCGGTTCCCCGAGGCTCGGTTTCGAACGAGGAGGACGTCATGGCGCAGACACGCCGGGAGTTCGTGAAGACCGCTTCAGCCGGCGCGGTCGGGGCCGCCTTGCTCCCGCTCGCAGCCGGAGCGGCCGAGACCCCGGTCGCGGCCGAGAAACCGTACGACGTCGCCGTCGTCGGGTCCGGAGTGTTCGGGGCCTGGACGGCGTACATGCTCCGGAAGAAGGGACGCCGGGTCGCCCTGATCGACGCCTACGGGCCGGGAAACGCGCGCGCGAGCTCGGGCGGATTCACCCGGGTGATCCGCGCGGGATACGGCGACCAGGAGATCTACACGCGCTGGTCGATGCGCTCGCTCGAGCTCTGGAAGGAGCTCTTCGGCCCCGTCGGACGCCCCTCGCTCTTCCAGCAGGCCGGCGTGCTGTGGATGGCGCGCGGCAACGACCCGCTGACGACGAAGACGCTCGCCACCCTGACGCGGCTGAACGTGCCCCACGAGCGCGTCGAGCGCGCGGAGCTCGACAAGCGATGGCCGCAGATCGATTTCGGCCCCAACGACTGGGCGATCTACGAGCCCGAGAGCGGCTTCCTCGTGGCGTTCCACGGCGTGCAGGCGGTCGTTCAGATGGCGGAAGCCGAGGGCGTCGAATACCTGCAGGAATCCGTTCTTCCGCCCGAAGGGAAGGGACGGATGAATTCGGTCCGGACGAAGTCGGGAAAGACGATCGCCGCCGACACGTTCGTGTTCGCGTGCGGCCCCTGGCTTCCGAAGGTCTTCCCGGATCTGCTCGGCAACCGGATCTTCCCGACGCGGCAGGAGGTCTTCTTCTTCGGGGTTCCTCCGGGAGACACCCGTTTCCAGCAGCCGGCGATGCCGGTCTGGGTCGATTTCGCCGAAGAGATCTACGGCCTGCCCGACTTCAAGGGGCGCGGTTTCAAGGTTGCCCCGGATCATCACGGTCCCGCGTTCGATCCGGACACGGGGCAGCGGGTCATCACGGCCGAGACTCTCACGAAGGTCCGCGACTTCGTCGGCCGCCGATTCCCGGGCCTCAAGGACGCGCCCGTGGTCCTCTCCGAAGTGTGCCAGTACGAGAACACGTCCAACGGCGATTTCCTGATCGACCGCCATCCGGATCGCGAGAACGTCTGGCTCGTCGGCGGGGGCTCGGGCCACGGGTTCAAGCACGGCCCGGCGCTCGGCGAGTACGTGACGGCGCGCATCATCGAAGGCGGCCCGGTGGAGAAGAAGTTCAGTCTGGCGACGAAGGAGCGGGTCCAGAACCGGGAAGTCTATTAAGAGCTGGCGCGGCGATACGCACCGTTATGCGGGCCCGGCGGGCCGGCCGCCGGGCTCAACGTACGTGATTTAGTACGCCTCGCCCGCCGGCCGGCCCGCCGGACCCACCTTCCGGCACGTCTCGCCGTGCCTCACCGCCGTCTGAAATCGATCGCGGTCGCGTGCACGTTGGTTCCCGTCGGGCCTATCGCATCGCGGAGAGGTTTTGCCGAAGTAACCGAGGCAAAAGCCCCGCGATGCGGGAGCAGAAGCGCTGCGAGGGGGTGCCCGCCGGCGCGGTCGAGCCGCTCGTTCGGCGAGCCGTGCGGTGGGCACATCACCCGGTACCGAGCGAGCTTGTGCGACGGTTATTTCCCGTAGCGCTCCTTGTAGAACTCGTCGATCTTCGCCCGCTCCTCG
>DASTIQ010000073.1 GCA_035717485.1 Thermoanaerobaculia bacterium
AGGACGACTCCCGGTTCCGTGGCCTCCACCGTCGGCGCGTGCGTATCGGCGGTGGCCGCTTCGGTCGGGAGGAGCTTTGCCAAGCCGAAATCGAGGATCTTCACCCGGCCGTCGTCGGTGACGAAGATGTTCTCGGGCTTGAGATCCCGGTGAACGATCCCTTTCTCGTGGGCCGCGGAGAGGCCGCGAGCGACCTGGAGGGCGATCTCGATCGCGCGCCGGGTCGCGAGCGGGGCGCCGCCCAGGCGGCTCCGGAGCGTGTCTCCCTCGAGGAGTTCGGTGACCGCGTAGACGGTTCCCCGATCGTCCCCGAAATCGTGGATCGAGAGGATGTTCGGGTGAGAGAGCGCGGCGACCGCCCGCGCCTCGCGCTCGAACCGCGCGACGGCGGCGGCATCCCGGGCGAAACGCTCGGCGAGCACCTTCACCGCGACGTCGCGCCCGAGCTTGGCGTCGCGCGCCCGGTAGACCTCTCCCATGCCCCCCGCCCCCAGGGGAGAGACGACTTCATAGGGGCCGAGTTTCGTTCCGGTGGCGAGAGTCATTCGGTCCCGGGATTGTACGCCGCGCGGCTCCCGCCGTTTCCGGCCGGCGGCCGCGATCCGGTTGTGGGCGCGGCGCTTCCCCGGTACTCTCCCGGCGTGCCTCTCGAGCTCTCGATCGCATGGCGGTATCTCGCGGCGTCGCGCAAGCGCGCGCACGTCGCGGTCGTCTCGGCGATCGCCCTGGGAGGCCTCGCCGTGGGGGTCGCGGCTCTGGTGCTGTCGATCGCCCTCCTCACCGGATTCCAGGACCGCATCCGCGAACGTCTCTCGCGCGACACGCCGCACCTTCTCGTGGTCCCGGCCCGCGGGGTGTCCCTGAGCGGCGCCGGTTCCCTCGAAAAGGCGATCGCCGGGAACCCCGAGGTTTCGTCCGTTTCGCCGTTCGTCGACGGTCGCGGGTGGATCACGGACCCGGGCTCGCGGAGCGCCCTTCCCGTCCGCTTCCGCTCGAGCCGTTCCGTCGCGGAGGGAGAGGTCGCGGTCGCCGCGGCGGTCGCCGGCCAGATCGGGACCGGACGCGGCGGCGAGGTCCGGCTCGTCGCGAACCGGACGGAGCTCTCGCCTCTCGGGCCGATCCCCGTCTCGCTCTCCCTCCGGGTGGCCGCGGTCTCGAACGTTCCGCCTTCCGCCGCGATTCCGGAGATCGCGCTCTCGCTCGCCGACGCCCGGACGCTGGCCGGGGAAGCCGCGAACGTCTCCGGGCTCGCCGTGAAGCTCGTTTCCGCCTCCCGCGCCGAGGCGGTCCGGTCGGCGCTCGCGCCGCGGCTCGGCCCGGACGTCCGCGTCCGGACGTGGGCCGAGTCGAATCCGGGGCTCACGTTCGCGCTCCGCCTCGAAAAGATCCTGATCTTCGTGACGGTGTTCCTGATCGTCGTCGTCGCGTCCCTGAACGTCGTCTCGGACCTCGCTCTCCTCGTCGTCGAAAAGCGCCGCGACCTCGGCGTCCTCGCGACGCTCGGCGCGCCCGGGACGTCGCTGTCGCGAATCTACTGGTGGCTCGGGGCGTCGATCGGCGGGGCGGGAACGCTCGCCGGGGCGGCCGGGGGAGCGGCGGCGGCGTGGGCGCTCGACCGGTTCGCGCTCGTCCCGCTGCCCGCCGACGTGTACCTGATGTCGCACGTCCCCTTCGCGCTCCACCCGCGCGATCTGGCGCTCGTGGTCGCGTTCTCGCTGTCGGCGGCGCTCGCGGCGGCGGCGCTCCCGGCACGATCGGCCGGGCGGGTCGGACCCGCCGAGGCCCTCCGGCTGTCGCGATGAGCCCGCCGGTCGTCCGGGCCGAGGGGCTGACGAAGGTGTACGGGAGCGGTGCGGCCGCCGTGCGCGTGTTCGAGAACCTCTCGATCGAGGTGTTGCCCGGGGAGTTCGTGGCGGTCGTCGGGCCCTCGGGATGCGGCAAATCGACCCTCCTCCACCTCCTGGCGGGAATCGATTCGCCCGATTCCGGGTTCGTGGAGATCGATGGAGTGCGGATGTCCTCTCTCGATGCCGCCGCCCGGGCGAAGCTCCGGAACGAACGGATCGGCTTCGTCTTCCAGTTCCACCATCTGCTGCCCGAATTCTCGGCCGCGGAGAACGTCGCCCTTCCGCTGCGGATCGCCGCGGTTCCCGCTCGCGAGGCGCGCCGGCGGGCGGGCGAGATCCTCGACCGCGTCGGGCTGGCGGGACGCGCGGATCACTTTCCCGCCGAGATGTCGGGCGGCGAGCTCCAGCGCGCCGCGGTCGGCCGCGCGATCGCGAGGAGCCCGAGGGTGATCCTCGCGGACGAGCCGACGGGCAATCTCGACCGCGCCAACGCGGACCGCGTCTTCCAGCTGCTTCGCGACGTGCAACGGGAAAGCGGGGGAAGCGTCGTGCTCGTCACCCACGATCCGGATCTCGCGTCGCGCTGTGATAAAATTTTCTCGATGTCCACACAGGGAAACGGCCAGGGAACCGCCGCGCCCGACGGCGGCAACGGAAGTCCGGATGTTTGAAAAATACAACGAGAAGGCGAGGCGCGCCCTCTTCTTCGCCCGGTACGAAGCCTCGAAGCTCGGCTCCAAGGTGATCGAATCCGAGCACATCCTGCTCGGGATCCTGCGCGAAGGCGAGGACGTCATCAAGGAGATCTTCTCGCGCTTCAACGTCAAGCCGGAGGAGATCCGCCGGGAGATCGAGGGGGACCGGATCTTCGTCGAGCGCATCTCGTCGACCGCCGAGCTCCCTCTCTCGGAAGAATCGAAGAAGATCCTCGCGTACGCGAGCCACGAGGCGGAATCGATGGTCCATCCCTACGTGGGGACCGAGCACCTCCTCGTCGGCATTCTGCGGGTCGACGGGTCCGTCGCCGGGCGGCTCCTGACCGCGCGCGGCTTCAACCTCTACGGCGTCCGCGAAGAGACGATCTCGCTCATCAAGGAACGCGAGGCCTCGAAGCAGAAGAAGGAGCTCCCGTTCCTGGCCGAGTACAGCCGCGACCTCACGGCGGCGGCCAACGCCGGCAACTTCGACCCGCTCATCGGCCGCGACAAGGAGGTCGAGCGGATCATTCAGATCCTCTCGCGCCGCACGAAGAACAATCCGATCCTGCTCGGCGAGCCGGGAGTGGGCAAGACCGCGATCGTGGAGGGCCTCGCGACGCGCATCGTCGAGGGGGCCGTGCCGCTCTTCCTCTCGACGAAGAAGATCCTCGCGCTCGACCTGTCGCTCATCGTCGCCGGCACGAAGTACCGCGGACAGTTCGAGGAGCGCCTGAAGGGGATCCTGAAGGAGCTCCGCGAGAACAACGACATCATGATCTTCATCGACGAGATCCACTCCCTGATCGGAGCCGGATCCGCCGAGGGTTCGCTCGACGCGGCGAACATCCTGAAGCCCGCGCTCTCCCGCGGGGAGATCTCCTGCATCGGCGCGACGACGATGCGCGAATACCGAAAGTACATCGAGAAGGACCGTTCGCTCCTCCGCCGGTTCCAGGCGGTCACCGTGGCTCCGCCGACCGAGACGGAGACGTTCGAGATCCTCGAAGGGGTCAAGGAGCGCTACGAACAGTTCCACAAGGTCCGCTACTCGTCGGAAGCGATCAAGACCGCGGTCTACCAGTCGAACCGCTACATCACGGACCGCTTCTTCCCGGACAAGGCGCTCGACCTCCTCGACGAGGCCGGGGCGAAGGTGAAGTTGAAGCGGGTCGCCGACACCCAGAACCTCCGGAAGCTCGAGACCGAGATCAAGCAGATCGTCAAGGAGATGAAGAAGGCGATCTCGGACAAGGACTTCGAGAAGGCGGTGTTCCTGCGGGAACGCGAGATCGAGCTCAAGGAGGAGATCGAGCGGGTCAAGGCCGCGTCCGCGGAGCGGCCGGATTCTTCCCAGGAGGTCACGCGCCGCGACATCGAGGAGATCATCTCGTCGTGGACGGGGATCCCGGTCTCCTCCCTCCAGATGGAGGAGGCGGAGAAGCTGCTCCACATGGAGGACGCGCTCAAGAAGCGGATCGTCGGCCAGGAGCAGGCGGTTTCGGCCATCGCGAAGGCGATCCGACGCTCGCGGCTCGGGGTCAACAATCCGAACCGGCCGATGGGCTCGTTCATCTTCCTCGGCCCGTCGGGCGTCGGAAAGACCGAGGTCGCGCGCCGGCTCGCCGAGTTCCTCTTCGAAAACCAGAAGGCGCTCGTCCGGTTCGACATGTCGGAATTCATGGAGAAGCACGCCGTCTCCAAGCTCATCGGCTCGCCTCCCGGGTACGTCGGCCACGAGGAGGGGGGGCAGCTCACCGAGAAGATCCGGCGCAATCCCTACAGCGTGATCCTCCTCGACGAGATCGAGAAGGCGCACCCGGACATCGCGAACCTGCTCCTGCAGATCCTGGAAGACGGGATCCTGACCGACGCGTACGGGAACGTCGTCGATTTCAAGAACACGCTGATCATCATGACGTCGAACATCGGAACGCGTCATCTCGTGACCCAGACCCGGATGGGGTTCGGCGATTCGAAGGAACCCCGCACGCATCGCGAGATCGAGGACCTGGTGCTGAGGGAGCTCCGTCGCGATTTCTCGCCGGAGTTCATCAACCGCATCGACGACGTGATCGTCTTCCACCCGCTGTCGCACGAAGAGCTCCAGCGCGTCTGCCGGCTGCTCATCGACGACGTCAACGAGGCGCTCCGGTACAGGAACGTCACCGTCGAGATCGACGACGAGGCGATCGAGTGGCTGCTCGTCCGCGCCGGCGAGGACCCGCACATGGGGGCGCGGCCGCTCCGCCGCGCGATCCAGAAGTACGTCGAGGATCGGATTTCCGAATCGCTGATCGTGGACCGGGAGGAGAAGATTTCGAGCTTCTCCGTCAGCGTGGAGGGTGACGAGCTCTCGGTCGCTGCGCGCGACAAAGAGACCGTGAGCCAGGTAGACTGATCGTTGAAGCGGCTCGTCGAGATCGCCGCGACGGGTGTTCTGTGTCTGTGCGGGGCCGCGGCGAGCGGCCAGACCGCGCCGGCGCCGTCCCCGACGCCCCCCGCCGTCCCGG
>DASTIQ010000074.1 GCA_035717485.1 Thermoanaerobaculia bacterium
GCCCCCGCCGGCCGCGCGCTCCGCGCCACCGCCGCCTTCGGAGGGAGCCGGTTTGAAACGGAGCGCCGCGTTCGGGATGCGCAGCACGCCGTGATCCGTCGCGACGTCGATCGTGATGTTCGCCGTCATCGAGGGGCGGAGTTTCTCGTCCGGGTTGTCCACCGCGACGATCACGGGATACGTCACGACGTTCTGGTTGACCGTCGCGTTCAGGCGGATCTGGGAGACGGTGGCCTGGAAGGTCCGGTCGGGATACGCGTCCACGGTGAAATGCACCGGCTCTCCGCTCTTCACCCGGCCGATGTCGGATTCGTCCACGTCCGCCTGGACCTGCATCTTCGTCAGGTCCTGCGCGATCGTGAAGAGCGTCGGCGCCTGGAACGACGCGGCGACGGTCTGACCGACGTCGTATGCGCGATTCACGACGACGCCGTCGATCGGCGAGACGATCTTCGAATACTTCAGGTTCGTCTCCGCCTGGGCGAGCGCGGCCTTCGCGAGATTGACCTGGGCGACGGCGGAGTCCGCGGCCGCCTTGGCGTTGTCGTAATCGGCCTGGGACGCGAGTCCCTGCTGCTGGAGCTTCTGCTGGCGGCCGAAGGCGACCTTCGCGTTCCCGGCGTCGACCTGCGCCTTGTCGAGGTCCGCGCGCCGCTGGGCGATCGTCTGCTCGAACGGGGTCGGGTCGAGCTCGGCGAGGAGCTGTCCCTTCTTCACCCGGCTGTTGAAGTCGGCGTAGAGCTTCGCGATGATCCCGGAAACCTGACTGCCGACCTGAACGGTCGTGACCGCGGAGATCGTTCCCGTCGCCGCGACCGTCATCGTCACGTCCCCGCGGTCGACGCGTGCCGTCCGGTATTTCTGCGGCTTCTCGCGCCCGCGCGTGACGGCGATCCCGATGACGACCGCGACCGCCACGACGGCCACGGCGACCCCGATCCGGCCCTTCTTCACTCTCACGCCTCCTCTGCTGTCCGGGAGGACTCGCCCGCCGGGAAATCCGGCGCCGGGCGCGTCTGGGCGGGAGCAGCCCGGTTGAAAACGCGAGCTCCGGGCTTCCCGTTACGAGAACAATACGCGGGATGCAAAACTTCCGCCGCCGAAGCGCGGCGGACGGGCGTTCACCCCTTCTTCGGGGGCCGCGAAGGGCGGATCTCGATGCGCGAGGGAATCGCCCGGTCGGGAAACTGGACGAGATCGAAGACGGCCTGGGCGACGTCCTCGGGAGAGAGCTTCCAGGAGTCCTCGGAGCCCTGCTGCCCGCCGAATTCCGTGGCGACGGAGCCGGGCATCACGATCGCCACCCGGATCCCGTCGTGCCGCAGGTCGAGCATCGCCGAATCGGAGAGGCCGAGCAGGCCGAATTTCGACGCGTTGTAGGCGGAGCCCCCCGCGAACGCGTTCACCGAGGCGAGCGATCCGACGTTGACGACGAAGCCGCCTCCGTTCTTCTTCATGATCGGCGCGGCGTACCGGATCGCGTAGAACGGCCCGAAGAGGTTCGTCTCGATGACCGCGCGGAAGTCCTTCGGGTCCATCTCGAAGACGTTGTCGAAGATCCCGATTCCCGCGTTGTTGACGAGCGTGTCGAGCCGGCCGAACCGGTCCGCCGCGAACTCGACGAGCTCGCGGACGTCGTCTTCCTTCCGCGCGTCGCACGACTTCCCCTCGACCGCGAGCCCCTCCCGCTGGAACGCGGCGATCGCGTTCCGGACGCTCTCCAGGGTCCGGCCGGAGATCAGGACGCTCCACCCCTCGCGCGAGAACCGGCGCGCGATCGCATTGCCGATCCCGCGCGTCCCGCCGGTCACCAGAATGGATCTTTTCTCCGAGCTCATGCGGCGAATCGTTCTCCCTTGGACAGAAGATGGCGCGCTTCCCGGGACGAGGGGATTCTGTCACGAAATCCGAAGGCGCGAAAGCCGCTCACCGCGTGCCGGGGGCGTACTTGAGGACGCGCGCCTTCTCGACCGTGACCAGTCCCTCCGTGACCATCTCGTCGAGGAGCGGAAGGAGGCGGCGCACGTGCTCTTCCGTATCGACGACTTCGACGACGACGGGGAGATCCTCCGAGAGGCGCAGGAACTGGGCCGTGTGGACCACGCTCCGGGCGCCGAATCCCGCGATGCCGCGAAAGACCGTCGCGCCCGCGAATCCTTCCCGCCGCAGCCGTTCGAGGAGCGCGGCATGGAGCGGCTGGTGGTGCCAGCGGTCCGACTCGCCGATGAAGATCCGGACCAGCATCTGTTCTCCGTCGAGGGCGCGCATCCTCTACCTCCCGATCAGCAGGCGTCCGCCCGCGAGTCCCGCGGCTCCCGCCGCCAGGCAGACCAGCACCGTCGCACCCACGTTCGCGAGCCCCAGGGCCCAGGCGCCTTCGCGCAGGTACTCGATCGTTTCGTAGTTGAACGTCGAATAGGTCGTGAAGCCCCCCATGACGCCCGTGGCGAGGGCGATCCGCAGAGTCGGCGGCAGCATTCCTCCGGTGATCCCGACCTCCATGATCGCGCCGAGCAGGAAGGAACCGATCACGTTGACGGCGAGCGTTCCGACCGGGAACCCGAAGCCCGCGTGACGCTGCGCCCATCCCGAGAGCCAGTACCGCGCGCCGGTCCCCGCCGCTCCGCCGACGCACACCCAGAGAAACCTTCCCATCACGCCGAGAAGTCGACGACGACCGCCGTGATGTTGTCCTTTCCGCCGGCGGCGTTCGCGCTGTCGATCAGGCGCCGTCCGGTCTCCTCGGGCGAAACGCCCAGAGCGAGGAGCGCCGAGAGATCGCCTTCGTCGACCATGTCGGTCAGGCCGTCGCAGCAGAGGAGGAAGCGGTCGCCCGGCCGCAGGTCGATTTCGCGGATCTCCGGCTCCCACGCGCCTTCCCGTCCCAAACATCGCGTGAGCACGTGCCCGAAAGGCGACTTCGCCCGCACTTCGACCCCCGCCGCCTTCTGGAGCTCTTCGGCGAACGAGTGGTCGCGGGAGAGGCGTTCGAGCGACGCGTCGCGCCATCGGTACACGCGGCTGTCCCCCGCGTGGGCGATCCACGCCCGCGTGCCGTCGCAAAGGAGGAGGACGAGGGTCGTCGCCATTTCCGACACGAGGGGGTCGCCGGCGGCGCGTTCGAGGATCGCGCGATGCGCCGTCTCGAACATCCTTCGGATGACTGCGGCGGCATCCGACGAAGAATCGCCGCGCGCCTCCCGCAGCACCCGCTCGGCCGTGTCGACCGCGAGGCGGCTGGCGACGTCCCCCGCGCGGCTCCCGCCGACGCCGTCGGCGACCGCGAAGAGCCCGTTCTCCTCATCCACGAGAAACGCGTCTTCGTCCTGCCGGCGGAGTCGTCCCACATCGGTCACGCCCGCCGCATTCCATCGGATGTTCACGCGCCGCGATCTTATCGCGAGGCGAGCAAGAGGTAGATTGCGGCGCTCCCGAGCCCCGAAACGGGAAGGGTGATCAGCCACGCGAGCGCGATCTCTCCGACCGTGCTCCACCGGATTGCTCGACCGCCGCGATGCAGCCCGATCCCGGCGACCGCCCCCGAGGCCACGTGCGTCGTCGAAACCGGAAGCGCCGCGAGGGACGCGGTTCCCACGAGGACCGCGGTCACGAGATTGGCGGAGAAGCCCTCCGCGGGATTCATGTCGGTCACCTTCCGCGCGAGCGTTTCGGTGACGCGGCGGCCGGCGATCACGCTGCCGGCGCCCATGGCCGCGGCGACCAGGGCATCGAAGGCGGCCCCCCGGATTCCCAGGAAAGCCGCCGCCGCGATGCCGAGGGCGACGATCTTCGGAGTGTCGTTCAATCCCCGCGCGAGGCTCGTCAGCGCCGCCGCGGTCCAGTGGAGGCCGTCCAGCAGTCCCACGCGCGCCGAGATCGACGGCGCGGCCGCGCAGGCGTCGGTCTCGTCGACGACCGTGGCCGGGGACTCGGAGAACGCGCTCGTTCCGGCCGTATCGACGGCGACGCGACGCTCGAGACACACGCAATAGCGGTCGAGGCGGCCGAGGGCGCGCCCGAGGAGCGGAAACACGGCGTAGAGCAGCAGGACCGCCACGACGGGCGAAACGGCGAGCGGGAGCGCGATCGCCCGCGCCAGCTCGCTCCAGTGGAGCGCCCCCGCGCCCTCGGCCGCGATCCCCGCCCCCGCGAGGCCTCCCGCGATCGCGTGGGTGGTGGAGACCGGAAGCCCCGTCCGCGACGCCACGAGAACCCATCCCAGAGCCCCGCCGGAGACCGCGCCGAGGAACGCGCTGCCCGGAATCGGGTGGGCCAGGAAGCCCGCGCCCGAAAAGACGGCGACGAGCCGACTCGACGCGACGGCCGCGAGCAGGCCTCCGGCCATCGTCCACCCCGCGCCCCAGGCGATCGCCGAGGGCACGTTCGCCACGCCGCTTCCCGCGAGCGTGGCGATCCCCTTGGAGACGTCGTTGCCTCCGTTGCCCCAGGCGAGGACCAGGACCAGCGCCGCGAGAGCGGCGGCCGCGGCCATCAGCAGCAGCCGGGCGCGCAGGGGGAGCCGTCGGGATTGGCGCACGAATATCCCGCGCGCTCCTCTCCCGGCTCGAGGATGGCGAAGAATCCGGAGTACGGCGGACGCGAGAGTTTCGCGACCGTGTCCGTGCAGACCTCGTACGGCTCGTTGCGGGGGAACTGATGCCCTTCCTCGTCGAGGAACGCCTTTCCCGGCCCGAGATAGACGGCGCGGTGCCCGCGGAAGACGCAGCCCGCCGACTTCTCCAGCTTCCAGCCCCGCACGGTCAGCGAGGAGAAGGCGTATCCCTCGACGTCCTTCCACCAGGACTTCGACAGGATCTCGATCCCGTAGAAACCGGCGCGTTCCAGCCCCGCGACGAAGCCCTCCTGCGTCAGCGCGCCGACGAGGCACTCCCCCCACAGCTGCGGATCGACCCTCAGTCGGGCGGGAACCTCGACCTCGGAGACGATGTCCGAGATCACGGCGCGGCCGTGGTCTTTGAGCACGCGCCAGATTTCCTCGAAGACCCTCGGCTTGTCGGGAGAGAGGTTGACGACGCAGTTCGACGTCACGCAGTCGATCGTTCCCGATTCCGCCGGAATGCTCTCGAGGAAGCCCTCGCGGAATTCCGCGACGTCGTAGCCGAGCGCGTCCGCGACCCTCGGACGGTTCTCCTCGGCGACCGCGAGCATCCGGTCGGTCATGTCGACGCCGATCGCGCGGCCCGACGGGCCCACGAGGCGGGCGGCGACGAAAACGTCGATTCCGGCGCCCGAACCGAGGTCGAGCA
>DASTIQ010000075.1 GCA_035717485.1 Thermoanaerobaculia bacterium
GGGGAGCTGCGTCGGGCCGACCTCCGACGCGTCGCGGAGCCGCGTGACCCCGTCGTTGACGAACCAGTAGCGGAACGCGTGCTTCGGAAGCTGTTCGCGGGAAAGGTAGTCGTACTGCTTGAGGACCCGCGTCAGGAAGTAGGCGGAGATCTCGACGGTCGATTCGCCGACCTTCCAGTCGAACTTCTCGGCCTTTTCGACGACGAGGACGCGCAGCTCGGGCCGCCGCCGCTTGAGGAGGATTGCGGTCGAGGCGCCCGAAACGGCCCCCCCGATGATCGCGACGTCGAAGGCTTCCATCCGTTCCATCGGGGGAGCTTATCGCGGCTGGCGGGAGCGGTGAAAAAGGACGGAAATCCGGACAGGGGAGGGGGAAGATTCGGCGGCACCGGATTGTTTCCCTGACGTGCCCACGATCAAGCGCCGGATATTTCCGCTCCTCGCCGTCGTCCTGGCGTCGTTCGTCCCCGCGTTCGCGTCACCGCTGTCGGCCCGTCCGGAGAGCTGGGCGGTGGCCGTGCCGGCGAAGGGCGTGGAGAACTTCTATCGCGTGGAGCCGGATCTCTATCGCAGCGCGCGGCCTGGGAGCGACGGGTTCCGCGAGCTCCAGGCGCTCGGGGTCAAGACGGTTCTCGACGTCGAATCTCCCGGAGACGAGATGCTGGCGCGCGGAATGTCGCTCAAGCTCGTCCACGTCCCGATGACCGCGTTCGGACTTCGCGACGATCTCGTTCTCCGGGCGCTCCGCATCATGGCCGACCCCGCGAATCGCCCGGTCGTCGTTCACTGCCATCTGGGGGCGGATCGGACCGGCGCGCTCGTCGCTCTCTACCGCGTCGTCGTGCAGGGGTGGAGCAAGGCGGACGCGATCCGGGAGATGGACGACGGCGGGTATCACCACTCGTCCTGGTGGCGGAATCTCGACCGCTACGTCGCCGCGGCGAACGTCGACGCGCTCCGGAAAGAGCTCGGCATCGCCAGGCCCGGAGCCACGCTGCTCGCGGCGCTCGGGAAGAGCGGGCCAGAGGGCGCGGCGATCGTCGTCACGGCGGCGACCGCTCCTGCCCCGGGGGTTTCGTCGTCTCGCGCGGATTCCGTGCCGGCCGCTTCATCGCAGGCTGCCGAAGCTCCGGAAAGCTCCGGCATCGCGGCGCCCGCTACACTGAAACCCGGGGAGAAATCGGCTTCAAACCCCGCCCGCGACCGGCGCTGAACAGCGCGAACGGAAGCCCTTCGCCGCCGCAACCCCGGGCAAGAAGAGGAATACGGTCCTAACGAGGAGCCGCTTCGTTCCGGTACACGACTCCGCCCTTCATCACGAACGCGACGGACTCCAGGGTCCGGACGTTCTGCAGAGGGTCGCCGGCAGCGGCGACGATGTCGGCGACGTAGCCCGGCTCGATCGAGCCCCGGTCCGAGACCCCGAGCAGATCCGCCGCCCAGATCGTCGCGGAACGAATCGCGTCGATCGGCGTCATTCCATGCTCCACGAGCACGCCGAATTCCCGGGCGTTCAGGCCGTGGGGGTAAACGCCGGCGTCCGTGCCGAAGGCGATCCGGACGCCGGCCCGCACCGCCTTGGGAAAGTTCGCGTTCGCCTCCGCGCCCATCTGCTTTCCCTTTTCCCGGACGTGTTCGGACATTCCCGCGCCCGTATTGCTCGCCGGCTGCGCCACGTACAGGGTCGGTACGAGAAAGGTCCCCCGCTCCTTCATCAGGCGGATGCCCTCCTCGTTCAGCATCGAACCGTGCTCGATCGAGTCGACACCGGCGCGGATGGCCGCCAGGATGCCCTCCAGTCCGTGGGCGTGAGCCTCGACCTTCACGCCGTTGCGATGAGCTTCCTCGACCACCGCCCTCAGCTCCTCGTCCGAATACTGGCGCGCGGTCGGCGTGCGCTCCTCCCCGAGGACGCCGCCGGTCGCCATCACCTTGATCACCTCGGCACCGTGCTTGAGTTGATAGCGGACCGCGAACAGCACGTTGGGGACGCCGTCGGCGATCCCTTCCTTCGGCCCGAGCTCGAAGACGCCGGGCGGGAATCCGACGACGTCACCATGTCCCCCTGTCATGCTGATCTGGTACCCCGATGGCGTGATCCGCGGTCCCGGGATCGCGCCCCGAGCCACGGCGTTCTTCAACGCGACGTCGATGAAGTCGTTGGCGCCGCATTCCCGCACGCTCGTGAACCCCGCGAGGAGCGTCTCGCGGGCGTTGACCGCCGCCTGGATCGTGACATCGGCCGGCGTGGCCGTCATCAGACTGACGCCGCGCATCTTCGCCGTCCCCCCGACGGACAGATGGGTATGCATGTCGAAGAGGCCCGGAACGAGCGTGACGGGTCCGAGATCGAGGACCTCGGCGCCCGCCGGAACCTCCCGCCCGACGGATCGGATCCGGTCTCCTTCGACGACGACCACGGGATCCGGAACGATCACGCCTCGACGGACGTCCAGCAGGCGCGCGGCGCGGATCGCGATCGGGCGGACCTCCGCGGCGCGGAACGGCGCCGGAAGCAGGGCGGCGAGAA
>DASTIQ010000076.1 GCA_035717485.1 Thermoanaerobaculia bacterium
GGCGCAGGCGCCCGGACGCCGTGCGCCCCTATCGCTGCTGGGGATACCCCTGGACTCCCGCGCTTTTCATCGGGAGCTCGCTCGCCGTCGCGGTCGCGACGATCGCGGCGCAGCCCAAGGAGACGCTCGCCGGCCTCGCGATCATGGTGACCGGGATTCCCGTGTATTATTGGATGCGGCGGAAGCGTCCCGGCGGGGCATCGTTGTAACGGGCCCACCGGACTTTCGGTCCAGACCTGGAGATTGCTTCGCTTCGCTCGCACCGACAAAGAACGTACCGGCAGCGTGCGTCAAGGCCGCGGGCGGGGCGAGCGCGCCCGTCTCCGCCTTCGCTAATGCTTCGGCGCGATCCTATTGGCATCGACCGGCCGATGCAGTTCGCGCGAGCTCATCGCCGATCGCCGCGCAAGCGAGTTCGAAGTGTGAGCGCCGGCTCACACATTGAATTTGAACAGCATCACGTCGCCGTCTCTGACGACGTACTCCTTCCCCTCCTGCCGGACGAGGCCCTTCTCGCGCGCCGCCGGCATGGACCCGGCCGCGACCAGCTCTTCGTAGCCGACCGTCTCGGCGCGGATGAAGCCTCGCTCGAAGTCGGAGTGGATGACGCCCGCCGCTTTCGGCGCCGTGTCCCCCTGATGGATCGTCCAGGCCCGGACTTCCTTCTCCCCCGCCGTCAGGAACGTGCGGAGCCCGAGGAGGTGGTACGTCGCCCGGATCAGGCGGCCGACCCCCGACTCGAGGACGCCGAGCGACTTCAGGTACTCGGCGGCTTCCGCGTCCGAAAGCTCGGCGAGCTCGGCTTCGATCTGCGCGGAGATCACGATCGCCTCGCTGCCGGCGTGCTGCTCGGCGAACTTCATCACCGCCTGGACCGCGGGAAGCTTCTCCGCGTTCGTGAGGTCGCTTTCGGCCACGTTGCAGGCGAACAGCGTCGGCTTCATCGACAGGAGGAACCAGCGCCGAGCGATCTCCGTCTCCTCGTCGGTGAGGTCGAGCTCGATCGCCGGGCGGCCGGCGTCGAGATGGGCCTGCACGCGCCGCGCGAGCTCCGCTTCCGCCTTCGCTTCCTTGTTGTTCCCCTTCGCGAGCCGCTCGGCCTTGTCGAGCGCCTTGGCGACGGTCTCGAGATCGGCGAGGACGAGCTCGGTGGTGATCGTCTCGATGTCGGCCACCGGATCGATCCGGCCGGAGACGTGGATGATGTCCTTGTCCTCGAAGCAGCGCACGACCTCGACGATCGCGTCGACCTCGCGGATGTGCGAGAGGAACTTGTTGCCGAGGCCTTCCCCTTTCGACGCTCCCGCGACGAGACCGGCGATGTCGACGAACTCGACGGTCGCCGGAATCAGAACCTCGGTCTTGACGATTTTCGCGAGCGGGACCAGGCGATCGTCGGGCACGGTCACGACGCCGACGTTCGGATCGATCGTGCAGAACGGGTAGTTCGCGGCCTCGGCCTTGCGCGTCTTCGTCAACGCGTTGAAGAGCGTCGATTTCCCGACGTTCGGCAGGCCCACGATACCGGCGCGCAGCATGAGGCCGGGAAGATACCCCGTTTTCCCGCGCGGCGATACGTCGAGCCGGACGGGCTCAACGAACGCCGCCGGGTACGCCCCGGGAAGTCGCGGACGACCGTATCCCGTCGGGCTCGCGGCTCGCCGCGCCTCGTCCGTGGAACCCACCGACAGCGATTCCCCGGGGAAAGTTGCTCGACCAGCGAACCGATCCGGTAAGAGCCGTTTTGTCATCGGGGTTTTTCGTCGGCGATAATTCCCGCCTTCGATGGCCGATTACGCCTTCATCACCCAGTGGTGGTTCGACGCCCCGATCGAACGGGTGTGGGAGACGATCCGGCAGGCCGAGCGCTGGCCCTCGTGGTGGCGCTCGGTCGCGGCCGTCGAGAAGGTTTCGCCGGGCGATGCGTCCGGAGTCGGCGAGGTGCGGCGCTTCACCTGGCGGGGACGCCTTCCGTACTCCCTCTCGTTCCAGATGAAAACGACGCGTGTCGAGGCGCCGACGACGCTCGAGGGGGTGGCCACCGGCGAGCTCGAAGGGACGGGGCGGTGGCGGCTCGCGCCCGAGAGCGGCGGCACCGCCGTCCGTTACGACTGGAACGTGCGCGCGACGAAGCTCTGGATGCGCCTCCTCGCCCCGCTCGCCCGGCCGCTGTTCGTCTGGAACCACGACGCGGTGATGCGGGACGGCGAACGGGGGCTGCGGCGGCTCCTCGAGGGAAAAGCATGAGCGCCGAGATCTCTCCGCTCCACCCGGACGACTGGGAGCGCGTCCGGGAGATCTACGGCGAGGGGATCGCGACCGGGAACGCCACGTTCGAGGCGAGCGCCCCGTCGTGGGACGCCTGGAACGCCGCGCACCTGGCGATCGGCCGCCTCGTCGCGCGGCTCGACGGCGAGATCGCCGGATGGATCGCCCTGTCGCCCGTTTCGGGGCGCTGCGTCTACGCGGGCGTTGCCGAGGTCAGCGTGTACGTCGCCGCCTCCGCCCGCGGACACGGCGTCGGACGGGCGCTCCTCGACGCGGCGATCGCCGATGCCGAGGGCGCCGGGATCTGGACGCTGCAGTCGGGAACCTTTCCCGAGAACACTGCGAGCATCGCGCTCCAGAAGGCGTGCGGATTCCGGGAGGTCGGCCGGCGCGAACGCCTCGGAAAGATGAACGGCCGCTGGCGCGACGTCGTCCTGCTCGAGCGTCGCAGCACGGTCGCGGGGACGAGCTGACGCGGAACGCCCATCGCGCGGGACGGGCGCGTCCCTCCGTCGCCCGGTCGGCCCTCCTGTATGCTCCCGTCGAACTTTTGGAGGACCGATGAAGCGACTCCCTGCCGTCCTCGCCGCCGCGCTCGTCCTCGCCGCCGCCGCCCGCGCCGACGAGAAGTCGGAAATCCGCGGCTTTCTCGCGTCGTCGGTGGCCGCGCAGAGCGCGCGGGAAGACGCCTTCCGCGCGGCGATCGACCCCGCGACGATCCGCGAGACGATGCGCACGCTTTCCGCTCACCCGCACCATACCGGTTCCGAGCAGGACCGGATCAACGCGGAGTGGATTCTCGACCGCTTCCGGAGCTTCGGGTGGGACGCGAAAATCGAAACGTTCGACGTCCTCTTTCCGACGCCCGCCGAACGGCTCCTCGAGATGACCGCGCCCGAGAAGTTCACCGCGAAGCTCGAAGAGCCCGCCCTCCCGGAAGATCCCACGAGCCATCAGAAATCGGAGCAGCTCCCCACCTACAACGCCTACTCGATCGACGGCGACGTCACGGCGCCGCTCGTGTACGTCAACTACGGGATCCCCGCCGACTACGAAGCGCTCGACCGCCTCGGCGTGAGCGTCGCGGGAAAGATCGCGATCGCGCGCTACGGCCACTCGTGGCGCGGCATCAAGCCGAAGGTCGCGGCCGAGCACGGAGCCGTCGGATGCATCATCTATTCCGATCCGTACGAGGACGGATACCGCGAAGGAGACGTCTTCCCGAAGGGGCCTTTCCGGCCGCCGGACGGGGTCCAGCGCGGAAGCGTCGCCGACATGCCGCTCTATCCCGGCGATCCCGAAACCCCTGGAACGGGTTCGGTGCCCGGCGGAAAGCGGCTCCCGCTCTCCGAGGCGAAGACGCTGACGAAGATTCCCGTGCTGCCGATCTCGTACGCCGACGCCGAACCGATGCTCCGGCGCCTCGAGGGACCGATGGCGCCCGAGCGATGGCGCGGAGCGCTCCCGTTCCCGTACCACGTCGGCCCGGGAGCGGCGACGGTCCACCTGCGCGTGAAGTTCCACTGGGACGTCAAGCCCGTCCGCGACGTCGTCGCGACCCTCCGCGGCGCGTCGTTCCCCGACGACTGGATCATCCGCGGAAATCACTACGACGCGTGGGTCAACGGAGCGGAGGACCCGATCTCCGGGCAGTCCGCGATGCTCGAGGAAGCGCGGGCGCTCGGCGACCTCTGGAAGAAGGGCTGGAGGCCGAAGCGGACGATCGTCTACTGCGCGTGGGACGGCGAGGAGCCGGGTCTGCTCGGCTCGACCGAATGGGCCGAGACCCATGCCGACGAGCTCGGCCGGAAGGCGGTCGTCTACATCAATTCCGATTCCAACGGACGGGGGTTCTGGGACGCCGGCGCGTCGCACTCGCTGCAGCGGTTCTTCCACGGCGTCGCCGAGTCGGTCGGGGATCCGGAGAGCGGGGTCTCGATCGCCGAACGGCTCCGCCGGCACGCCATTTCCGAGGCGGCGCGCCGCCAGCCCACCGACGAGCCGGACCCCGACGCCGCCGCGACTCCGGACGAGGCGCGCGCCCGGCGGGAGAACCCGGTCTCCGCGCTCGGCTCCGGGTCCGATTACACCGTCTTCGTCGATCATCTCGGTATCGCTTCGGCCAATCTCGGCTTCAACGGGGAGGACGACGGCGGGATCTACCATTCGATCTACGACGATTTCTACTGGTACACGCACTTCTCCGACCGCGATTTCGTGTACGGCCGCGCGCTCGCGCAGGCCGCGGGGACGGCGGTGCTCCGCCTCGGGGACGCGGACCTGCTGCCGTTCGACTTCGACGCGCTCTCCGGGGCCGTCGCCCGGTACATCGGCGAGATCCGGGACGAAGCCGAGAAGGAGCGCGCCTCCGTCCGGGAGACGAATCGCGAGATCGAGGAGGGCGTGTTCGCCGCGGTCGACGATCCTCGCCGGCCGACGGTCGCTCCCCGGCCCGAACCCGTTCCTCCGGTGATCGGTTTCGCCGCGCTCCAGACCGCGCAGGCCAAGCTCGAGGAGGCCGCCCGCTCGTTCGACCGGGCCGCGACCTCCGCCCTCGCGGGGGGCGCGAAGCCCGACCGGCTCGCCGCCGCCAACGAGAAGCTGAAGGTGGCCGAGCGGGCGCTCCTTTCCGACGCGGGACTCCCGGGGCGCCCGTGGTTCCGTCACCAGGTCTATGCACCGGGCTTCTACACCGGGTACGGCGTCAAGACGCTGCCCGCCGTCCGCGAGGCGGTCGAGCAGAAGAAGTGGACGCTGGCCGACCGGGAAGTCGGGGAAGTCGCGCGGGTGATCGAAAAGGAAGCCGCGGCCGTTTCCGACATCGCCCGGACGCTCGCCCCCCGCTGACCTCTCCGCCGGCGCGCGCGAACACTTGCACTCGCCGGCGGACGGCGTATCGTGTCGGAGGAGGCGCGATGGCCCGCGGCTGGGGAAAAAGCGAAGAGGATCTCCCGGCGGAGAAGGAATCCGCGCGGGAGGACCGCTCCGCGACCTCCGACGCCGCCCGCCGCGCCGATGCGCGGGTCCGCGCGGAGCGGCACGCGATCGAGCTCTCCCTCGCCCGGATCGCCGAACAGCTGTCTCGCACGACGAATCCCGAACGGCGGAAAGCGCTCGAGGCGGCCCGGGCCGATCTCGAAGAAAAGAGGAAGGCCCTGGGCTAGTCGGTCGCGCGCCTCGCGCGGACTTGCCGGACCCCTTTTTCGGTTGCTCGTCAGACGGTGGGCGGGGGGCGCCGGGCGATCAACCCGGGCGCGGCCGATTCCGAGAACCGGCGGACCGTCTCGGGAAGGACCATCTTCAGGAGATAACCGGGAAACGCGCGGGCGATCGACGCGGCGATCCGATCCGCGGGCGATTTCGCCGCCCTTCCCTCCTCGACCAGGCGGCCGACCGTCTTCCGGTACGCGAGCTGCGCGTCGACGATCTCTCTTCCGCCGGGCGCCCCGTGTCCCGGGACGTACGTCGCCGCGTCGAAGGCGATGAGCTGCCGGAGGCCTTCCTCGAACCCGTCGAGGGACGCGTCCTCGAAGTTGACGTGGTACCCGTTCGAGACGAGATCGCCGCAGACGACGAGCGACTCCGCGGGCAGCCGGACGACCGCGTCGCCGGGCGTGTGCCCGTGACCCGGGTGCTTCACCTCGACCTCGATGCCGCCGAGATCGATCGTGAGGGCGTCGGCGAAGGTCAGGCCGGGCGCCCGGGATTCGGCATCGCCGAACAGCACCGCGAGTCCGGGGACGCGCCGGCGCTCGTCGATGAGCCCGGGGTGGGCGGCTTCCATCCCGCGGCGGCATTCTTCGTGGGCGACGACCGTCGCGCCGCTTCGCGCGAACCAGGAAGAGCCGAGAGCGTGATCGGTGTGATGGTGCGTCAGGACGACCCAGCGGACGGGCGCCATGTCCGCGCGCGCAAGAGCCGTCTCGACGAGGCGAGCGTGCGCCGGCGCGATCAGCGGATCGACGAGGAGCGTCGCCTCGCGACCGAAGATCCCCGTGCAGTTGGCGCCGTAGCTCGTCGCGATCTCCTCGCCGCCGAGCGTCCAGACGACCACGTTGTCGCGCAGACGGGTCTCGCGGAGCGCGTTCATGCCACGACATAGACTATCGCGGCGATGGGCGCTCGAGAGCCGCTTCGCTGCCCCTGGGCCGGGACCGATCCGCTGTACGTCGCCTACCACGACGTCGAATGGGGCGTTCCGGTCCGCGACGACCGTGTCCTGTTCGAATTCCTCGTCCTCGAAGGGTTCCAGGCCGGGCTGTCGTGGCTCACGATCCTCCGCAAGCGCGACGCGTTCCGGAAGGCGTTCGACGGATTCGATGCGGCGAAAATCGCCCGCTACGGCGCGCGGGAACGGACACGGCTGATGAAGGACGAAAGGATCGTCCGCAACCGCGCGAAAATCGCCGCGGCGTCCGAGAACGCGAAGGCGTTCCTCGCGATCCGGCAGGAACGGGGATCGTTCGCGGAGTACCTCTGGGAGTTCGTCGGAGGCTCTCCCTTCCGGAACCGCTTCCGCGCCGGCCAGGTTCCCGCGGAAACCGACGAATCGCGGACGCTGTCGAAGGATCTGCGGCGTCGCGGCTTCAACTTCGTGGGACCGACGATCTGCTACGCCTTCATGCAGGCCACGGGCATGGTGAACGACCACGTGGTGGAGTGCTTTCGGCATCGGGAGATCGCGAAACTCCGATAGACGCCGCCTCGGGCGGCGAAGGCCGCCGGGAACGCATATTGCTCACTTCCGCGGCATGGCGCGCTACGAGGTCTCCGAATTCGAGCTCGACGGGTTCCACGGCTTCCGCCTGACCGACGCCGGGCGGAAG
The DNA here is from genome assembly GCA_035717485.1 of Thermoanaerobaculia bacterium. Lineage (NCBI taxonomy): Bacteria > Pseudomonadati > Acidobacteriota > Thermoanaerobaculia > Thermoanaerobaculia bacterium. The sequence goes on from DASTIQ010000076.1 coordinate 7,095, forward strand.
TCCGAGGCGCACGTCTTTCCCCAGCTCGGCGACAACGCGGCCCTGTTCCGCACGACGCCGGAGGGCGTCCCCGACGGCCTGCCGATCGACGTGATCGTTCCGCCGGAACGGCTCGCGGAGCTCGCGCGGATTCCGTTCTCGAGCGGAATTCCGATTCTCTTCGCCTTTCCGAATCGCGTGCGCGACGGGATCTACACGTTCGAGGGACAGACGTACGAGATGCGGGACCTCCTGTCGAAAGGGTGGGACCGGGGAGCCGGGCAGGCGATGCACGGGCTGGTCGACGACAAGCCGTGGAGCGTCGAGCAGGCGGCGGCCAACGACGCCGGCGCCTTCGTGACCTGTTCGTTCCGTGCCGAGTCGTTCTCCCTCGTCTCCGCGCAATTCCCTTTCCCCTGCCGGCTCGTCGTCACGCACCGCCTCCGCGACGGCCTTCTCCATCTCGAGGCGGCCGTCCACAACACGGGCGAGACGGACCTCCCGCTCGGGTTCGGGCTTCACCCGTGGTTCCCCGCCGCGATCCTGCCGGGAGCGGTCCTCCCGGACGCGATCCCGGGGATCCCTCGGGAGCGTCGCGCGCGGTCGCGGGTGCGGATTCCCGCCGACGCGCGCTGGGAGCTCGAACACCTGATGCCGACCGGGAGAGTGCTTCCCGCCGGGGACGATCCCGGAAAATTCGATCTTCGCGAGCCCCGTGCGCTCGGCGACCGCGATTACGACGACGTCTTCACGCGTGTGCTCCGCGACGCGCGGGGATGGTCGGAGGCCGCGCTCGGCGACCCGGAGAGCGAAATCGAGCTCTTCGTCTCGGCCGGCCCGGGGTTCCGGGAATGGGTGCTCTACGCACCGCCCGATCGAGCCGTCGTCGCGATCGAGCCGTACAGCTGCACGACCGACGCCGCGAATCTCGCCGCGCGGGGCATCGACTCGGGGCTCGTCGCCCTGCCGCCCGGGGCGACGTGGCGCGGAGAGGTTGAGTTCGGATTGCGCGCGGCGCTCTGACCCGGTGGTATCTTTCGTTCCGGTTCCATGAGCGAATCCCGCAAGATCGGGGTGTACCTCGCGACCGTATTCGCCCTGGCGTACACGGGCGAATTCTTCGTCCTGTCGCACGGCGGAATCGAGGGACCGGCGATGGGCGCGCTCGCGCCGGTCATCATGTGGGTTCCCGGAGTCACGGCGCTGGTTCTCTCGGCCGCCTCGGGCGGGGGAATCCGCCGAATCGCCTGGAGACTTCCCCGCCCCGTGTTTCTCGCCTGGGGAATCCTCCTCCCGTCGGTGGGCGCCGCCGTCGCCTTCCTCGCGATCACGGCCTCGGGGCTCGGACGCTCCCCCGACCTCCCGCGCATCGGGACGCTGGTCTCCGTCGCGCACGGCACCTTCGTGCTCGGCCGCGGCGAGCAATCCCTGCCGTTCTTTCTCGTCAACTTTCTCGCGACGGCCGTCGCCCTGTCGCTCGCGGCGAGCGTGCTGACCGCGGGCGAGGAGATCGGATGGCGGGGCTGGCTCCAGCCGCGGCTCGTCGGGCGATTCGGGAAAGCCGGCGGACTCGCCCTCCTGGGGTTGGTCTGGGCGCACTGGCATACGCCTCTCGTGCTCCACGGGTTCAACTACCCGGAGTTTCCGCGGCTCGGCGCGTGGGTGCTCTGGCCGTTGATGTGCATTTCGATCTCCTTCGTCTTCGGCTGGTTGACGATCAACGGCGGAAGCATCTGGCCGTCCGTCCTCGCCCACGCCTGTCTCAACGCGATCTACGGCGGGCTCGTCCTCGGAATCCTCTATCCCACGCCGCGCGCGCATCTCGAGGGAGATCTGATCTCGCTCGCCGTCTGGGCCGCCGCGGGCGGAGCGTGCCTCGCGGCGACGAAACCGCCGCGGGACCTCGAGTCCGGTTCCCGGTCGGTCCCGTCCGCCGCATGAGCGAGCACGAGCGCCTCCTCGGCGAGATCCGGCGCGCCTACCGGGGCGGCGCGTTCCACGGTCCCGCGGTCTTCGAGATCCTCGACGGCGTCGACGCCGCCACGGCCGCCGCGAAGCCGGTCCCGGGCGCCCATTCGATCTGGGAGCTGGTGCTCCACGTCGCGGCGTGGAACCGCATTCCCGCGCGCCGGATCCGCGAGAGGAGGCCGATCGACCCGACCGACGCAGAGAACTTTCCGACGATCGGCGAGCCTTCGGAGAGCGCGTGGATCGCGGCGAAGGAAGAGCTCGCGGCCTCCGCCGACGAGCTCTCCGCCGAGATCGCCGCCCTTCCCTCCGACCGCTTCGCGGAAACGGTCGCGGGCCGCTCCTACACCATCCTGACGATGCTCGACGGTGCCGTGCAGCACGCGCTCTACCACGCCGGCCAGATGGCGCTCCTCAGGAAGGCGGGAGCGAAGGCGTCGAAAGCATCGGCCGGGTCCATCTGACCGTTCCCCGCGCCCCGGGGTCCGCGACCTCGTCGGCGGAACGGGACCGGACGTTTCGATGGGTATCCGCACCCGGCGCCGCGCATTGCGCCGGCGGCGCCGGATCGGACTCATCGCGGCAATTCGATCCCGGCCGGGCCGTCGGCGAGCAGAATCCCGTCGTAGTCGATCGCACCGCTTCCGCCGCCGATGCGCCAGTCCACCCGGATCGTTCCACGCTGCGTTCCCGCCGCGGGCAGCGTCGTATGGATCGATCCGTTGTGAAACCGGGAGTTGTCGATCGCGTCGCTCCCGCTCGCCGCGCCGATCGTCGTCGCGTTGATCGCGAATCCCTCCGGAAGGTCGAAGGCGATGCTGTCGGTACCCGACGCGCCAAAATCGTCCCAGAAATTCTCGTGGCGGCCGCTGTAGGCGGCGTCTCCCAGGGGTTGATCGGGAAGGCGGAGAGAACCTCCGAAGATCCTCGCGAAATCGATGCGTTCCGTGTAGACGTGGTTGGACGCATCGCACTGCGTCACGACCGCCGCGTCCGCGCACGACACGACACTCACGTATCGCGGTGGAACCAGCGTCTCCTCGCGCCGGGCGCGGAAATGGATCGCGAGGGCGTTCGAAAGGACGTTGTCCGACCTCTGGACGATGACCTGCGCGTCGCCGTCTCGGACGCCCGTAATGGAGTCATCGAGCGTTCCGGTCACCGCGAACGGCGACCAGCTCGTCACGGTCACGTTCGCCGGCGATCCGTTCGGCAGCCGCATCCGAATCGACCCGGGCGAGGTTCCAAGGGAAAACCCCGAAACCATCAGCACCTGGCCGGGCTGAACGCTGTCGGACGGCGAGCCGCTCAGCGTGGGCCTCAAGAACGCGGTCGCCGTCGCCGCGCACGGCACGATTCCGCACAGGCGGCGGAGGGACTCCGGTACGACGAACCCCCCGCTGGTCGGGGGCGGAGGCGGTGGCGGTGCGGCCGTGACGGTGATCGTCGTCGTCGCCCGGCCGGTGCAATTTCCGGTCGCCGTCACGAGGACCGTCTTGGTCCCGGCGGCCACGTACGTGTGCGGCGGAGGCGAGAACGGAAAGCTCGCCGTCGAATAGGTCGTCACGGCAATCCCCGCCGTGTTGTAGTTGACCGCGATCGCCGAGCACGGGCCTCGCCCCTGGATCGTGATCGTCACCGGATGCCCGACGACCGCCGTCGACGGCGCCATGACGGCCGTGATCGATCCTCCGATCGCCGCGCTCGAAACGAGAAGAGCGAGGGTTGCCGACGCCAGAGCTCGGAACAGATTCGCTTTCATCGGTGTCCTCCGTTTTCTCGCTATTGCTTCTGTCCCGCGACTTCCTTCAGGAGCTCGGCGGCGCGTCTGTCGATCTGCTCCTTCTCCTTCGGGTTCGCCGTTTGCGCCTTCTGGAGCAGGAGGGTCGCCTCGGTGCGAATCTCGTCCTTCCGTTTCTCGGACATCTGGCGGGAAGCCAGCTTCGCCTTTTCGGCCTCGAACTGGGCCTTCAGGCGCGCGTTCGTGGCGGCCAGCTCCGCCTTCTGTTTCTGTTCGAACTCCGCCGTGGCCTTCCGGAGGGCATCCTCCCCGGAGGCCGCGGAGCTCTTCGCCGCCGCCGCCGCCTCCGCGTTCATCTTGCGCGCCTCATCGATCAACTGTTCGCGCGTCACGGAAACGCCCTTACGAACGAAGACCGTGCCGGGAGACGCGGCGGAGATCTTGGCGGCGGCGTCCCGCCCGCGGAGGCCGTCGAGGGAAATTTCCGTCTCGGCCGCGGAGAGTCGCGCCGGAAGCGCCAGGACGCCGGCCAGGATCAGAATGGAAAACGGTTTGATCGGGCTCATCGTCGGTTCTCCTTTCTATCGAGTGAGCGAGAGGCCCCGCGGACCGTCCGCGAAGAACCATCCGCCGTAAAAGATGTGCGCGTCGCCTCCCGTCAGACCCCAGTCCACGATGACGCTCCCGACGCGCCGGCCGGCGAAGGGAGCGGTCGAGCGGAACGTCGCGTTGACCGTCGACCGGACCCCGGGAAAGAACGAGTCGATGATCCAGCCGTCCGGCAATCGAATGTCGTACTGGTCCATGCCCGCGCACCCGCCGTCGTCCCAGTAGTTCTGATGGAATCCCGAGAAGCTCGCCGAGGAGTCGGCCGGCAGCAGAGGCTCGGCCGCGGCTCCGAACGTCGCGAAATCGTAGCGGGTACCCTGGATGTCGTTCGAGGCGAGGCAATTTCTCGAGACCGCGTCGTCCCCGCAGGCGGAGACCGTCACGTACGACCGGGGAACCGCAACGACTTCGCGTGCGGCGACGAACTGAATCGCGACGGCGTTCGAGAAGACGTTGTCGCTCCGCTGCACCACGATCTGCGCATCGCCGTCGGGAAATCCCGAGATCCCTTCCTCGAGCGTGCCGGTCACCGCAAACGGCGTCCAGCTGGCCACGTGGAAGGAAGGCTCGGCGAGGCGCGGGACTCCGAGCCGGACCGGCGGCTCGGGAAGCCGGATCCGCACGACGCCGGGAGACGCCCCGAGAAACGACCCCGAGATCATCAGCATCTGTCCCGGCTGAACGGTTTGCGGCGCCACTTCGTTCAATGTGGGCCGGGCGAAAGCCGAGGGGCTCGCGCCGCATCCGATGCGGGCGCACAACGCCGAAAGCGACGTCGAGACGGTGAACGAGGTGCTGGGAGTCGGGGGCGGGGGGGCGGCGACCGTGATCGTCGTCGTCGCCCGGCCGGTGCAGTTGCCGGTCGCCGTCACGAGGATCGTCTTCATTCCGGCCGCCGCGTACGTGTGCGGCGGCGGCGAGAAGGGAAAGCTCGGCGCCGCGTACGTCGTGATGGTCGTTCCCGCCGTGTTGTAGTTGACCGCGATCGTGCTGCAGGGGCCGCGCCCCTGGATCGTGATGGTCACCGGATGCCCCACGACTGCCGTGGGCGGCGCCGTCACCGCCGTGATCGACCCGGCGCGCGCCGCGCGGGCCCCGCCGAACATGGCGGCTAGCGCGACCATCGCGGGCAGAATCCTGTCTCGGGCGAACCTCATCTGGACCTCCTCCTTCGGGACCTGCGTCCCGTTTCGAGCGCCTTTCAAGACCACGGGACCCCCGAACCGGGGGGCACGGTTCCGTTCGCGTTCACGCTTCCGAAGGGAGCCGGGGTCTTTCCCGGGGAGGTGCGGTCGCGGGCCGTCAGGGGGGACGCCCCGGGAAGCATCGAGACTGCCGGCGCGGAGCCGAGTGGCCCGGCGCCCCATCGCAAGAGCAGCGCGGCGGCATAACGGTGGTCGAAGCCCGACGGCGTGGCCTCGATTCCCGGCGACGACGCCCGCGTCCGGTTCCACTCTCCCGAAAGCTGGAGGGACAGGAGCGATCGAAGGAGCCGCGGCGCGTAGATCAACAGAGCGCGGTACTGCTCGCTCGTGGTCCGCGTTCCGCTTCCCCTGTCGTCGGAGCGGTTCCAGGACGCCGACGGGGCGATCGACAGGTCGACCGCTCGGATCGCGAGAGCAGGCTGGAGAGCGACGAGCCACAGATCGGTGTGCCCCGCGGCGAGGCCCGATTCGCTGCGCGTTCCGGAAATGAGCGCGGAAAGGTTGAAATCGGGCAGCAGCGCTCCCGTCGCCGAGACGAGCGCCGTCCGCGTCCGGGAAGACAGCGAAGGGTCGACGTCGTCGGTCAGGCGCATGTCGGAATAGCTCTCCGAGAGCCCAATCTTTCCCGGGGTCTCGCTCAGCGTTCCGGTCACCGAGGTCTGCCGGCGGTCGAGCTTCGGGAACGGCGAGGCGGGAGAAGAATCCCCGGAGTCCCGGGTCAGCGAGCCGAGGAGCGAAAACGTGACGGGCTTCCCGAGAGGGAGGCTCGCCATCACCATGCCTCCCTTTTCCGAGGCGTCTTCCGGACCGCCGGCCGTCGCCGTTCCCTTTTCATATCGGAGCTGCGTCCCCAGAGAGAGCTTTCCGAACGTCCGCGAGAGGAGGAACTCGCCGCCCGCGCGCGACGGGATGGACGCGGCCGTGAGCCCGGGATTGGCCGGATTCACGAACCCTTCCGAGGCTGAATGGAAGGAGAAGTCGTAGATCGTTCCTGCGAGGAAGCCGCCGGCGCGCAGGCGCCAGGCGCCGCCGTCGCTCCGGCGGGAGGGTCCATCGGTCGAATTGGGCTCGAAGCGTCCCCGAGCGCCCTCTGCCGTCAATGAAAGACCGACACCGAAGCTCACGTGCGCGAACCCGCCCACGAGCGTCCCCTTTCCGCCCGAAGTCAGGTCGCCCGCGGCGTCCCGGGCCTCGATCGCCACCGCGCGAAGGTCCACGGGAAAAGCGGCAGGCGACTGGAGAGCCGCCGCCTCGATCTTCTGGCTCGGCCCCGTCGTCCCGGAAATCGCGCCCGAGGGAGCCGACGAGAAGGACTCGTAGACCGACGCGATCCCGACGGGCGTCTTGACGCGCCCCTCGACGGCGCCGCGCGCGAGCCCGGTCGTCAGCAGCGTTGCCTGGTCGACGAACGCGGGGGTCGCATAGCCCGCGCGAGCTTCCACCCGGAGCGCGTCGTCGGGGCCGGCCGAAGCGGACGTGATCCAGTTCCGGCTCTCCTGCACGGTCGAATGCGGATCCTCCAGGTCGTGCCGAACCGACACGTCGCCGGCGTACTTTCCCTCGAAACCGCCGGACCGGACGTCTCCCTGTCCGGCGAGGACGACCCGGGCTGCGTCGGCCTGATCGGGGCGGTCTCCCGAGACGACCGTTCCCATCCCGGTCGCGGTCAGCCCCCACGTTCCCGGCCGGACCGCGCCCCCCGGAGACGGCGGGAGCCCCGCGGAAGGCGCGGAAGAAGGGGGAGGAGCGATCGCGGTCGCTCCCTTACGGACCGTGAAGCTCCACGATCTTTCCATGCCCGAAATCGCCAGTTTGACCGCGTGCGCTCCCGGATCCAGCGGGAAAAAGGCGACGTAATCGATGGAAACGGGAGTGAGGGTGGCGAGCCCGACCACGTCGGTCCCGTCGACGAGCAGGACGAGATCGCCCGGCAACGCCGGAGCGGTCCAGACCGCGGCGATCCGCGG
>DASTIQ010000077.1 GCA_035717485.1 Thermoanaerobaculia bacterium
ATCGTGCACACGTACTCGGGCTTCGAGGATCGCGTGCGGCAGAACCTGCTGCAGCGCGTCGAGGCGATGGGCATGAGCCCGGCCTTCGGCGAAGTCCGCATTCCGACCGAGACGCTCGTCGAGATGAAAGGCGGGAAGAAGCGGGAAATCCACCGCAAGTTCTTCCCCGGCTACATCCTCGTCGAAATGGAGATGTCCGACGAGGCGTGGCACCTGGTCAAGAACACTCCCAAGGTGACGGGCTTCGTCGGGTCCGGCAAGGAACCGACGCCTCTGACCGATGAGGAGGTCGAGCAGATCCTCCACCAGGTCCATTCGACGAAGGAGAAGCCCAAGCCGCGCCACACGTTCGAGCACGGCGAGACCGTCCGGATCACGGACGGCCCGTTCACGAATTTCACCGGAGTCGTCGAGGACGTGAATCTCGACCGGTCGACGCTCCGGGTCATGGTCACGATTTTCGGCCGGGCGACCCCGGTCGAGTTGGACTTCCTGCAAGTCCAGAAGGTTTAGGAAGGCGATGGCGAAGAAGATCACCGGCTACATCAAGCTCCAGATCCCGGCGGGGGAGGCGACCCCGGCGCCGCCGGTCGGCACCGCGCTCGGCCCGGCGGGCGTCAACATCATGGACTTCGTGAAGAACTTCAACGCGAAGACCGCGAAGGACAAGGGGTTGATCATCCCGGTGGTGATCACCGTGTACGCCGACCGCTCCTACACCTTCATCACGAAGACGCCCCCCGCGCCCGTGCTGCTGCTGAAGGCGGCGGGGGTCCCCAAGGGCTCCGGCCAGCCGAACAAGGCGAAGGTGGGCAAGGTCACGAGGGCCCAGGTCGAAGAGATCGCCCGGCTCAAGATGCCGGATCTGAACGCCGGCTCGCTCGAAGCCGCGGTCCGGACGATCTCCGGGACGGCGCGGAACATGGGGCTCGACATCGTCTGATTCGGGGAACAACGCGCGCGGCGGGACGAGTCAGCGTCCAGGGAACGTCGCGGGCGACAACCGTCGGAGGCCTGCTGGCAGGCCGTTGGAACGACGAAAGGACACGGATGAGCACAAGAGGAAAGAAGTTTCAAGCCGCGAAGGCGCAGGTCGAGGACCGGCCCTACCCGCTCGAGGAAGCGATCCAGCTCGCGAAGAAGGTGAAGTTCGCCAAGTTCGACGAGACCCTGGACGTGGCTCTCCTGCTGGGGGTCGACCCGAAGCATGCCGACCAGATGGTCCGCGGAACGGTGATCCTGCCGCACGGGCTCGGCAAGTCGAAGCGGGTCGCGGTGATCACGTCGGGGGAAAAGATCAAGGAGGCGGAGGCCGCCGGGGCCGACGTCGTCGGGGGAGAGGACCTCGCGCAGAAAATCGCCGACGGTTTTCTCGACTTCGACGCCCTCGTCGCGACGCCCGACATGATGCGGGCGGTCGGCCGCCTCGGGAAGGTGCTGGGCCCGCGCGGCCTGATGCCGAATCCGAAGGCCGGGACCGTCACTCCGGACGTCGCCCGGGCGGTGACGGAGATCAAGGCGGGCAAGCTCGAGTTCCGGGTGGACCGCACGTCGATCATCCATGCGCCGGTCGGGAAGATGTCCTTCGACGAGAAGAAGCTCAAGGAAAACGCCGAGGCGTTGATCCATGCGATCCATCGGGCGAAGCCGGCCGCGGCGAAGGGGAAATATTTCCGCTCCGTTTCGCTTTCTTCCACGATGGGCCCCGCCGTGAAGATCGACGTCGCGGCCGTTGAGGGTCTGTAACATGAACAAGACAGAGAAGAATTCCGCGGTGGAGGAGCTGCGGGTCGCGATCGGCGGCGCGAAGAACGCCTTCGTTCTCGGGTTTTCCGGGATCAAGGTGCCGGACGTGACGGAGCTCCGCCGGCAGATCCGCGGTTCCCGGTCGTCCTACATGGTCGTCAAGAACACTCTGGCGCTCCGGGCCATCCAGGGAGGCGCGCTCGAGCCGCTCGGCGACCATTTCACGGGCCCGACGGCGGTGGCCTGGAACGCCGACAACCCGGTTTCGCTCGCGAAGATCCTCACGACCTTCGCGAAGACCAACACGGCGATTTCGTTCAAGGGGGCGGTCGTCGAGGGGCGGGCCATCCCCGCCACCCAGATCCAGGCGATCGCGGAGCTCCCGACCCGCGAAGAGCTGGTCGGAAGGCTGCTCTTCATGCTACAATCACCGGTTCGCCGGCTCGTGACCGTGATGAACGGCCCCGTTCGCAACCTGGCATCGGTGCTCGCGCAGATCCGCGAGAAGAAGGAAACGTCCGCCCCCGCGGCCGAAGCCGCGCCGGGCGCCTGAAGATTTTGAGGAGAGGGAAATGGCATTGAACGTCGAACAGTTCGTCTCGGAAATCGAGTCCATGTCGGTGCTCGAACTCAACAACCTGGTCAAGTCGCTCGAGGAGAAGTTCGGGGTCTCGGCCGCCGCGATGGCGATGCCGGCGGCCGCCGCTCCCGCGGCGGGCGCCGCGGCTCCGGCCGAGGAGGAGAAGACGGAGTTCACCGTCGTTCTCGCGGCCGCCGGCGACAAGATCAAGACCATCAAGGTCGTCCGCGAAGTCACGGGGCTTGGCCTCAAGGAAGCCAAGGACCTCGTCGACGGCGCCCCGCAGACGCTCAAGGAGGGGGTTTCCAAGGACGACGCCGCGAACATCAAGAAGAAGTTCGAGGAAGTCGGCGCCAAGGTCGAGGTCAAGTAGCTCGATTCGCGAAGACGTGTTTGTATCCGGGGAATTGAACAGGGGGACCGCCCTCGGCGGCCCCCGTCTGCCTTTCGCGCAGACAAGGAGTCATAGGGCATGACGTTGCAAGCGAATCTACGCGAGCGCAAGGACTTCTCGAAGATCCGGGCCTTCATGGATCTTCCGAACCTGATCGACGTGCAGCGGCGCTCGTACGAGAAGTTCCTGCAGATGAACCTGCTCCAGGAGGAGCGCGAGGAGGTCGGGCTCCAGTCGGTCTTCAACGGGATCTTCCCGTTCGCCGACTTCCGGGGTCTCTGCGAGCTCCAGTTCGTCAAGTACTCGATCGGCAACTGGGAGTGCAAGTGCGGCCGCCTCCGCGACCTCGAGTACCTGCGCATGACCTGCGCGTCGTGCCGCGCGCGCATCATCACGGCGCACCCGCACGAGGAAGTCGTGCAGTGCCCGAAGTGCGGCCACCAGAACAAGAACGAAGTCACGCTCTGCGACGTCTGCTCCAATCCCGTCGACCTCCAGATGAAATACGGGGTCGCGGAGTGCCAGGAGCGCGGGATGACCTTCTCGGTGCCGCTGAAGGTCACCTTCCGCCTCTTCGTGTACGACCGCGACCCGGAGACCGGCGCGCGGACGATGCGCGACGCCAAGGAGGAAGAGGTCTTCTTCGGCGACATCCCGCTCATGACCGAGCACGGGACGTTCATCATCAACGGCACGGAGCGCGTGATCGTGTCGCAGCTCCACCGCTCGCCCGGCGTGTTCTTCACGCGGGAGAGCGCGCACGGGTTCCTCGCGAAGATCATCCCCTACCGCGGGTCGTGGGTGGAGTTCGAGTTCGACCAGAAGGGCATCCTCTACGTCCGCATCGACCGGAAGCGCAAGTTCCCGGCGACGATCTTCCTGCGCGCGCTCGGCCTCGAGACCGACGAGTCGATCCTGCGCCAGTTCTACGCCCCGGTGAAGGCGCGGCTCGAGCGCGGCCGGGCGATCCTCGGCGTGGGCCCCGAGGTCCTCCGCCAGGAGGAGCTGAAGGACCGGTTCGCGCGCGTCCGGCGCGAGACGAAGCCGATCTTCGCCGGCATCAAGCTCGACGGCGACCAGCAGAAGGAGATCCAGAAGAAGGGCGTCGTCGAGGTTTCGGTCGCGCAGGAGCAGGTCGAGAAGGCGTGCTTCCTCTCCGACATCGTCGATCTTGCTTCCGGCGAAGTGCTCTTCGAGGCGGGTCAGGAAGTCGGGCCCGGCGGCGTCGAGGCGCTCAAGGCGAAAGGCATCAAGGACGTCGAGCTCATCTTCCCCGAATGGGACCTCGGCGGCGACGTCCTCGTCAACACGATCCGGAAGGATTCCCACAAGACCAAGAACGAGGCGATCCTCGAGATCTACCGCCGGCTGCGTCCCGGCGATCCGCCGACCTACGAGTCGGCCAAGAACCTCTTCGAGGGGATGTTCTTCGATCCGAAGAAGTACGACTTCTCGCGGGTCGGCCGGTTCAAGTTCAACATCAAGATGGAGTCGCAGGGATCCCTCGAGACGCGGACCCTCACTCCCGAGGACATCTACCACGTCGTCGGCTACCTCCTCCGCCTCCGGAAGGACGTCGGCCGTTTCGACGACATCGACAATCTGGGCAACCGGCGCGTGCGTTCCGTCGGCGAGCTCCTCGAGAACCAGTTCCGCATCGGCCTCGTCCGGATGGAACGGGCGATCAAGGAGAAGATGTCGGTCCACCAGGACATCGACTCGGCGATGCCGCACGACCTGATCAACTCCAAGCCGGTGATCGCGGCGATCAAGGAATTCTTCGGCTCCTCGCAGCTGTCGCAGTTCATGGACCAGACGAATCCGCTGTCGGAGGTCACCCACAAGCGGCGTCTCTCGGCCCTCGGGCCGGGCGGCCTCTCGCGCGAGCGCGCCGGGTTCGAGGTCCGCGACGTGCATCCGACGCACTACGGCCGCGTCTGCCCGATCGAGACGCCGGAAGGGCCGAACATCGGCCTGATCTCGTCGCTTTCCTGCTACGCGCGCATCAACGATTTCGGCTTCATCGAGACGCCCTACAAGAAGGTGGAGCGCGGGCGCGTGCTCGACCACTTCCGGGTCACCCGCGTCGGGGACACGAAGTTCAAGCTCGGGCAGATCGTGGAGAAGAAAGAGCTCGAGGAGGAGAACGAGCGGGTCCGCTCCGGGCACCGCAAGGCGTCCGAGTCCGAGCCCTTCGCCTTCTACCTCTCCGCGTGGGAAGAGGAGAACTACGTCATCGCCCAGGCCAACGCGGAGACCGACGGCCACGGGAAGCTCAAGGAAGATCGCGTGATCGCGCGGTTGAACGGCGAGTTCATCTCCGTCGAGCGCGACAAGGTCGACTACAAGGACATCTCGCCGAGGCAGCTCGTCTCGATCGCCGCGGCCCTCATTCCGTTCCTCGAGCACGACGACGCCAACCGCGCGCTCATGGGATCGAACATGCAGCGCCAGGCCGTTCCCCTGCTCAAGGCCGAGGCGCCGCTCGTCGGGACCGGCCTCGAGCGCACCGTGGCGCGCGATTCCGGCGCGGTCGTCCTCGCCAAGCGCGGGGGGATCGTGGACCAGGTCGACGCGGAGCGGATCATCGTCCGCGTCGAGGGAGAGGAAGGGGAAGGCCTCGCCGGGAAGGAATTCGGCGCGGACATCTATCCGCTCGTGAAGTTCCGGCGGTCGAACCAGAACACCTGCATCAACCAGAAGCCGATCGTGGTCGAAGGGGAGCGCGTCGCGCGCGGGCAGGTGCTCGCCGACGGCCCGTGCACGGACGAGGGGGAGCTCGCGCTCGGGCGCAACATCCTCGTGGCGTTCATGCCGTGGCGCGGCTACAACTACGAGGACGCGATTCTGGTGTCGGAGCGGCTCGTGAAGGACGACTTCTTCACGTCCATCCACATTCAGGAGTTCGACATCGAGGCGCGCGATACGAAGCTCGGGCCCGAGGAGATCACGCGCGACATCCCGAACGTCTCGGAATACGCGCTCGCCGACCTCGACGAGTCCGGGATCATCCGCATCGGCGCTTCCGTCAAGCCGGGCGACATCCTCGTCGGCAAGGTCACTCCGAAAGGGGAGACGCAGCTGACGCCCGAAGAGAAGCTCCTCCGCGCGATCTTCGGCGAGAAGGCCGGCGACGTGCGCGACGCGTCGCTGAAGTGCCCTCCGGGAATCGAGGGGATCGTCGTCGACGTCAAGATCTTCTCCCGCAAGGGAATCGAAAAGGACGTGCGGGCCCTCCAGATCGAGGAGGACCAGATCGCCAAGCTCCAGAAGAACAGCCAGGACGAGATCCGCATCATCCGCGAGGAGGCGAACAAGAAGGTCCAGTCGATCCTCGACGGCAAGACGCTCACCGACGACCTGGAAGACCGCCGCGGCGAGGTCGTCGCGAAGAAGGGGACGAAGCTCACGCCCGAGGCCGTCGCCCGGCTCTCGAAGAAGGAGCTCCTCGGGGCCCGCTTGAAGGACGACTCGGCTCGCGACGAGGTCCGGAAGGTCTTCGCCCGCGCCGACTCGCAGATCGAGGTCCTCAACAAGGTCAACGCCGACCGGATCGACCTCCTCCAGAAGGGGGACGAGCTCCCGCCCGGCGTGATCAAGCTCGTCAAGGTCTACGTCGCGATGAAGAGGAAGCTCTCCGTCGGCGACAAGATGGCGGGACGGCACGGCAACAAGGGCGTGATCTCCCGGATCCTTCCGGAAGAGGACATGCCGTACCTGCCGGACGGGCGTCCCGTGGAAATCGTGCTCAACCCTCTCGGCGTGCCGTCGCGCATGAACGTCGGGCAGATCCTCGAGACCCACCTCGGGTGGGCCGCGCGGGCGCTCGGCCTCCACGTGGCGACCCCGGTCTTCGACGGCGCCGCCGAGGGAGAGATCAAGACGCTGCTCAAGGACGCGAACCTGCCCTCTTCGGGGAAGACCACGCTCTACGACGGCATGACGGGAGAAGGCTTCGAACAGAAGGTCACCGTCGGCTACATCTACATGCTGAAACTCTCGCATCTGGTCGACGACAAGATCCATGCCCGCTCGATCGGGCCGTACTCGCTGATCACGCAGCAGCCGCTCGGCGGCAAGGCGCAGTTCGGCGGCCAGCGGTTCGGCGAGATGGAAGTCTGGGCCCTGGAGGCGTACGGCGCGGCCTACACTCTCCAGGAGCTCCTGACCGTGAAGTCCGACGACGTCGAAGGACGCTCGAAGGTCTACGAGTCGATCGTCAAG
>DASTIQ010000078.1 GCA_035717485.1 Thermoanaerobaculia bacterium
AATGCCGAGGAATGGGATCGCCCCGATCACCGCGCCGGAGAGGAATCCGACCACCGGAGCCGCTCGGCGCAATGAAACGGCGACGAGACCGAGACCGAGGATCCCTCCGGCCAGGACGATGATCCCCATGTCGAGCGCGAAGAAGATTCCGGCGGCCGCGAAGACTCCCGCCAGAACGAGATATCGCGCGCGTTCGCGTCTCACGCCGGCGGCCAGGAACCCCAGCGCGACGATCGCAAAAAGGCTTCGCTCGCTCACGAAAGGGCATGTCGCGAGAAAAAGCACGAGTGCCGCGGTTCCCCAGCCGAGGCTTCCGAGCGCGGCGACGGACGCGGCGGCGAGCGCCGGGAGCGCGAGCGCAGTGAAGGCGGCCCGCCGGATTCGAAAGACCTCGAGCGTCGCGCTCGTCCAGCGGAACGCCAGAGCGTCGACGCCGCCGTCGACCCCCCATCCGTGGATCGGATAGGTATCCCGAAACGGGGAGGCGCCGGAAAGATACGCTTTCGCGAAGCCGAGCGCGTGCCCATCCTCGAAGAGATTCACCGGAGAATACGGCTGGTAGTAGGTCGTCCACCCACAAGCGCCCAGGACGAGGAGGGCGCCGGCCCCGAGCAGGCGCGGACGCCCGGAAAGACCGATCCAGGACGAGACGAGGAACACGCCGGCGGCAGCGGCGAGGGCGAACGGCAGAGTCCGAGGAAAGGCGATCGCGATCGCCGCCAGAGGCAGCGAGAGCCCGCACGCCGCCGCCGTCCGCTCGAGCCCGGCGGCGAATCGTCCACGAATCCGCGCGAGGAACGCTCCGGCGATCAGGGCGACGGCGGCCGCGATCGCCAGGTCGAGGATCGGATTCCGCGCGATAGGACGAGCGCCACCGGGATTCGAGAGACGGGCGAGCTCCCAGGCCGCTCCCGTTCCCCCGATCGCGGCGATCCTCCAACGATGCCGCCGCGACAAGAGGCGCCGCACGGCGAACCGGTTCCGGAAAGCGAGGACGAAACCGGCTGCCAGGAGGCCGAGCACGATGCCCGAGGGAATTGCGACGGCCGGGACGACGCCGCGCTTCCACAGCCACGACGCGAGCGCGGCAGCCGCCCCGGCCCACTGGAAGGAGAGGCGGCCGGGACGGGCGCGCCGCTCGAGGAAGCCGGGGAGAGCCCGGCCGAAGAAGAAAGAGAACGCGGGAATCGCGACCACGATGGCTGCGATCTCGGCGAACGTCGCTCCCTTGACGTCTCTCGCCGCATTCTCCGCGCCCGGGATTCCCGGAACCGAGCCGAGACGGAGCGCGAGCTCTCGCACGAGGGGAACCACGGGGATCGCGGCGATCGCGCCGCCGATCGTTCCCAGCAGTACCGGTGGGACCGACGGAGCAGCAGATCGCCCGCTCATGCCATGATCCTCGATTCCCCGGCGATCGCCGTCCGCCCGATCGAAAGAAAACCGCAGGCGAGGACCGTCGTCAGAGTCCGCGCGGACGACCACCCGACCCACATCGAGGGGTCGCTGTTTCCGTTGAGGTAGAACCCGACGTCCGCGGCGAGGAAGAGGCCCGCGGCCGCGACGGGCACCGCCGCGAATCCAAATCGGCGAAATGCCCACGCGGAAGCCGCGAGTGCCAGCCACGGAACGTAGGCATGGTCGTACGAGGCGGTTCGGCCCATCACCGAGAGGATCCGCGGCAGGAATCGAAGTGTGGGCGCGCCGAAGACGTCGGCCCGGTACATCGCGACGAGCCGATGCGCCCGGCAGAACAGGAGCCAGGTCCCGAACGCGAGGGCGGGCGCCGTCGCCAGATGCCAGGCGGACGTCGCCCGACTCCGCCACGAACTCCGGGTGAGCGCGACGGCCGCGAAAGCGACGATCGCCGCGAAGAAGACTCCCTCGATCTTCGCCAGGCCGGCGGCGGCGAGGCAGAGTCCCGCCGTCCATTCCGAGAGCCTTCGCGAGCCGATCGCGGAAAGCGACGCGAGAGCGGCCGTTTCGAAGGCGACGAGAAGGCCGTCCGCGCTTCCGGCGGTGGCCGAAACGAGGTCCGCGAGTCCGAGAGTTCCGACGAAGATGGCGGTGAGCGCGGCGGCCGCTCGCGCGTTCTCCAGGCGGCGCAGGGCCGCGGCATGGAAGATCGCCCCCGTGATCCCCAGGAACCACGGCATCAGGAAAAGAGACGCCCCCCAGGCGAACCTTCCCGCGAACATCGTCGCGAAGGCCTCGACGAACGGGAGGAGCGGAGGGTAGTCGGGGTGCATGAGGTAGTTCGCCGGGCGCGCGAGGAAAGCGACGTCGATTCCGCGGGCCAGGGCGAATCGTTCTCCCTTGGCTCCCCAGAAGAGAACCAGATCGGGGGACGTCGCGCGCGCCGTCGCGGCCGCGTAGGCGACGAGAAGAAGAAACACGGCGGCCGATGCGAGCCACGCGGCGGCCGGCCGGGACCGGTAGGGCGCGAGGCGCGATCGGCCGCCGGCGAGGGATGCGATCCCGAACGCCGCCGGCGGCGCAAGGAGGAGCGGAATGGACCATCGGACGCCGGCGACGCCCGTGACGAGCATCTCGAAACCGACCACCGCGATTCCCACTGCACCGGTCGCCCCGAAAAACGCGATGGCGCCGCGCGGCCTCGCCGGAAGAGAAAAGAGCACCGACGCGCCGACGGCATGAACCACAGCGAACGCGAAGAGAAAACGGAACCCCGGATTCAGGGAGCACCTCGCCGGAGGCACCCGTCGGGCCAGCGGATGGCGTCGGCCGGGGCATCACGGGAAGCCGCGCAGCGATAAACCGCGACGTAGTCGACGCGTGCCGCCGCCGCGGCCTCGTCCGGCAGGACGACCCGATTCTTCGGCAGCTGGCCGATTGCGACGAGGAGGTTCGGGTCGTCCGCGGGGGCGACGACCGAAACCGCCGCCCCGGGAGGAAGCGAGCGCCGGACCTCGGACAGAAATGCGAGATAGGGTGCCATCTGCCTCGGCTCGGGGCGGCCGTTGGAGAGCACCGTCGACGGCGCATGGAACGTGAGGGGTCCGGTCCTCGCGATCTGCCGGATCATTTCCGCGAACAGGATCGCGATGCAGGTCGCGGCGACCACGATCGAAGACCGCGGGAACTGCCGCTTCGGGTCAGCGGGCGGAATCACGGCGGACGAAGAAATTCGACCCATTGTACGGGCCGAAGGCGATCTCCGTCGCGGTCCGGCTTCCTCTTCCGCTCTCGGCTGTCGGAATCGTGCGATCGCGGCGAACGTTCCGCCCGGTACAGTCGACGCCACGATGTTTTTGCTGCCGTTGGCGTACGCCCGTGCGGCGCGGGCGTCTCTCATTCTGGACGGCTCGCGTGTTCCCCTTTCGTTCGGGAATTACGCGTTCGTCGCGGTGCGGTGCCCGGAGGGCCGCCACCGGATCGAGCTGCGGTTTCGCCCCGTCTCGTTCAGGCTCGGCGTCGGGAGCTGCGCTCTCGCGATCGGAGCGGTGCTGGTCGCCTCCCGGCGGCGTCGCCGGGCGTGACCGTCCGCGCGAGCTTCCGCAGCCGCGCCAGGTTCTTCCGGTCCCAGTCGAGGTCCTTGTCTTTCGGGGTCTCGAGGAACTTCGGAATCGCCGCGAGGCGCGGATCGGTCATGACGTTGCGGAAGCCCGCGTCGCCGATCGCACCCCTGCCGATGTGTTCGTGGCGGTCGACGCGCGAGCCGAGATCCTTCTTCGAGTCGTTGACGTGCATCGCCCGGAGAGCCGAAAGACCGAGCGCGCGGTCGAAAGCCTCGATCGTTTCGGCGTACCCCTCCGGCGTCCTCAGCTCGTAGCCGGCGGCGAAGACGTGACAGGTATCGAGGCAGACGCCGAGGCGTTCCGGGTTCCTCGACGCGCCGATGACGTCGCGGAGCTCCTCGAACCGGGCTCCGACGCAGGCGCCCTGGCCGGCCGCGGTCTCCAGCCAGATCGACGCGCGGGAGTCCGCGCGGCGAAACGCGTCGTCGAGCATCTTCGCGACGCGCTTCACGCCGGCCGCGAGGCCGCTCTCCCCGCGGGAGCCCGGGTGGAGAACGAGCGCCGGGACGCCGAGGCGCTCGCACCGTTCGAGCTCCTCCGCCAGCGCCGCCGTGGATTTCCGCCGAAACAGCGGATTCGCGCCCGCCGCGTTGATCAGGTAGGAGGAATGCGCGACCACCGAGAGCAGCCCGGCGTTCGCGCGCGCCGCGCGGAAGGTTTCCGCCTCTTCGTCCGCGATCTCCTTTCCGATCCAGCGATTGGAGTTCTTGACGAAGATCTGCAGCACGCGGCTCCCCGTCGCGACCGCCCGCTCGACGGCGTTGGGCGTTCCTCCGGCGATCGAGTGATGCGCGCCGAGGGGAAGGTCGGAGACGGAGTCGCGCGTCACGAGTCGAAAGTCGCGAGTCCGGAGCGGATTTCGTCTCGGCTCTTCGAAACGCCTCTGATGCATCTCATCGGCCCGTTTCCGATCCGCGGCTGGCGACGGAAATCGGGATCGGGTTTTCCGAATCGTCGACTCGCCACCGGAACCCATCGCCGACTCGAGACTCGCGACGGACGGACCCGCGACTCCGTCTACGACGGTTCCTTGTCGAAGTCCCGCCGGATCTCGTCGCCGATCCGCCGGGTCACGAAGATCTGCTTGAGGTAGTTGAGCGACGTGATCGCGAAAGGAACGCCGACGGCCGAGAACGGAGCTCCCATCGCCGCGAGCGCCAGATGGCGAGCCTTCTCGCCGGCCGTGAACTCCGGGTTCGAGAAGTTGAAGACGCTCCCGTAGTAGCGGACCACCTGCGTGTAGACCTCGCTGATCAGGTGGGAGAACCCGATTTCCGTCCCCCAGACGTAGCACTGGCCGGTCCGGATGCTGTCGAGATAGGCGGGAAGCGAGTCGCATTCGGCGACGGTGAACACCTTCGCGAGCGGCGTCAGCGTGTGCGCGTCGGAGCCGGCCACGAGCGAAACGCGGCCGTTCTTGGCCCGGACGAGGGCCATGAGGTCCTCGACGAGTCGGTTGTGGTGCGAGGTCATCGCGCCGTTCTTCACCTCGAACATGTCGAACATCGCGAGCATCTCTTCGAAGTAGCGCCGCGGCGAGTTCCGCATCCGGTAGTTCTGGAACATGTGGTTGGCCGAGAAGACGAGGTCTTCGCCCTTGAGGTAGGCGACGAGGTCGTAGATGTTCTCGCGCAGCCGGCTGATCTCGCGGTGCTGCGCTTCGGTCAGGTTGAAGATGTTGACGTGGATCCTCTGGCGCGTGTCGGGGAACCACGTCTCCGCTTCCTCGGAGATGAAGAAGTCGGCCGCGTCCGGGTGGTCGTTCAGGTACGCCTTGCACCCGTCGATCGAATCGTGGTCCGTGAAGGTGACGTAGTCCATCCCGCGCTCCTTCGCGGTGCGGTACACGTCCTCCGGCTTGTTGTAGCAGTCGCGGGTGTTGGCGACGCGGAAGTACTTGAACGTCGAATAGATCGAATGGCAGTGGAGATCCGCCTTCTTGAAGCGGGGGTCGGACATCCAGTCCGGCGGTATCTCGAGACGGGGCTCCACGGCTTCAGTCTCTTGCGAGCCCCGTTCCAAGTCAACCGGATCAACCGGCGCGGAACCGGCTCGTGACCCGTTTTCCGTGCTAACTTCCGCGCGTGCGCCGGATCCTCTTTCGCGCCGCCTTCGGCGCGGCGCTCGTCGCGGTCTTCGCCGTCTTCGGCTGGCTCTCGTTCGAGAAGTCGGTTCTCGGGCGGTCGATTCTCGTCCCGAACCTCGTCGGCCGCGACCTCGACCAGGCCGCCAAGACGGCGGGCGACGCGGGGCTCGATCTCCGCGTGGAAAAGGGGAGGGACCGCTGGGACGAGAAGGTCCCGGCGCACGGCGTCCTCCTGCAGAGCCCGTCGGTCGGATCGTTCGTCAAGCCCGGCCAGACGGTGCGGGTCGTTCTTTCGCTCGGTCCGCGGACGATCCACGTTCCCGATCTCGCCGGGCTCTCGCCGCGGGCGGCGTCCCTCGCGTTGTCGCGCGCGTCGCTCACCCTGGGGGCGGTCTCGTCCGACCGGGAGACGCAGACCGCGGGCATCACGTCCCAGAGCCCCGCTCCCGACGCTCCCGCCGCCGACGGGGCGCCGGTCGGCGTCCTCGTCAACCGCGGCGCTCCCGATCGCCTCTTCGTGATGCCCGATCTGGTCGGGCACGACGCCGAGCACGAAAGGGAGCGCCTGACGAAGCTCGGGTTCAAGGTCGGCGCGATCCACTACGAGGAATACGAAGGCCTCGCCGCCGACACGATCCTCAAGCAGTATCCCCCGGCGGGGTACCCCTGTTCGCCGCGCGATCCCGTCACGTTCACGGCGGCCCGGGCGGTCCGGCCGTGAGCGCCGTCCGGATCGCTCCCTCGATCCTCGCCGCGGACTTCGCCCGCCTCTCCGATGCGCTCGCGGCCGCCCGCGAGGGAGGCGCGGACCTGGTGCACGTCGACGTCATGGACGGCCGGTTCGTCCCGACGCTCACGTTCGGCTGGACGATGGTCGAAGCTCTCCGGAAGGCGACCGACCTTCCGCTCGACATCCACCTCATGATCGACCGGCCCGAGGAAACGCTCGATCGATACCTTTGCGGCGTTCAGCTCGTTTCGGTCCACGTGGAGTCGACCGCCCACCTGCACCGGTGCCTCGAGCGGATCCGGTCCGGGGGCGCGTCGGCCGGGGCCGCGATCAATCCCGCGACCCCCGCGCGGGCCCTCGAGGCCGTGACCGGGGACGTGGACCACGTGCTCGTGATGTCGGTCAACCCCGGCTGGGGGGGCCAGAAATTCATCGGCTCGACTTATGACAAAATCCGGGGGATGAAGCCGATGCTCTCCGGGAGAGAGATTCCCATCGAGATCGACGGGGGGGTCACCCTCGAGAACGCCGCCGCCTGCCGGGCGGCCGGCGCGGACATCCTCGTCGCGGGGACGTCGGTGTACGGCCAGCCCGACCCGCCCGCCGCGATCCGCGCGATCCGCCGCGCGGCGGCGGCCGCGGAGGTCGCGAAGTGAAGCGGCTCGGCGCGATCCTCGGGGTCGTCGCGTTTCTCGCCGCGTGCGCGGGAACGAAGAAGCCGGACAAGATCACGAAGGATCTGCTGGCGCAGCCCAAGGAGGTTCTCTTCGAGAAGGGGAAGACCCTCCTCGCGAAGAAGAAGCTCGAGGACGCCCGCAAGTACCTGAATTTCGTCTTCGAGAGCTATCCGAACGACCCCCTCGGCCAGAAGGCCCTTCTCCTGGTCGCGGATTCCTACTTTCAGCAGCGGGGCTCGACCGGCTTCCTCGAAGCGCGCTACCGGTACCGCGATTTCGTGACCCGGTATCCGAGCGCCCCCGACCGAGATTTCGCGCTCTATCGCTACGCGCTCTGCTACGACAAGGAGCACGAGACGCCGGATCGCGACCAGACGAACACCCGGGAGGCGATCAGCCAGTACGAGACCCTTCTCCGGGAATCGCCCGGATCGGCGTACGCCTCCGACGCGAAGAAGCGGGTCGGGTCCCTGAAGGACGTTCTCGCCGAGCACGAGTTCGGCGTCGGCTACTTCTATCTCCGGAAAGGGGACCCGAGCGCGGCCCTGGGACGGTTCCGGTGGGCCGGAGAGCGCTACCCCGACTATTCCGCGAAGGACAAGCTCCTCTTCTACACGGCGGTCGCCCTCGACCGCCTCGGCCAGCGGGACGAAGCGTCGAAGCTCTACGCCTCCGTGACGACGGATTATCCGGGGAGCCCGTGGGCCGTCCGGGTCAAAAAAGAGCACCGCAGCTCGGTTGACAAGGCTCCCGAAAAAAGCTAAGCTCCTGCCCCAGAAAGACTTCCCCTGACCCCTTCTGGAAGGCTGAGGAGACAACCGATGCGCCGGAAATCACTCGCCAATTTTTCAGGAGTCCTGAGCGTCCTCGTCCTGGCCGGTCTCGGCGCCGCGCGCCTCTCGGCGCAGAGCGTCGACGCTCCGCAGCCGATGGGCGCCGAAGCGGACGTGAACTGCTTCGGCTACGTCGGTCCCGAAAACGAGCCGTTTTCCGGAATGCTCGTGTCGGGCGACGCGGTCTACGAGCAGAGTGCCTTCTCGTTCCAGGACGTCGTCTACGCGACCAACGGCGGGATCCGCGCCGGGGACGACTACTGGCTCCTCGCGCCCCGCGACGAGGTCTTCGACATTCCGAACGGGCGGCCGATCGGCCGCTTCACCCAGTACATCGGCAAGGCGCACGCGCTCTGCGTGAAGGACCAGGTCGCGATCCTCGAGATCACCTCCGCGTGCACCGACGTTCCGATCGGAACCATGCTCAAGCCGTTCGATCCGATCCCGGTCCCGCTCGCGCGCCGCACGCCGTCGCTCAACAACTGCGACGAGCCGAGCGGGAAGCAGGTCGGGACGATCGTCTTCTCGCGCGACGGGATCGAGACGCTCTCCGACGGGACCGACGTGATCATCGACATCGGCGCCGACGCGGGCCTCGCCCCGGGCGACTTCCTCACGATCTTCCGCTACGCCGTGCCGCACCAGTACGACATCGACTTCAACGGCGAGCTTCGCTCGTACAAGGCCGACATCGCGCCGCCGCGGACGGTGCTCGGCGAGCTCGCGGTGCTCACCGTCGGCGACCACACGGCGACGGCGCAGATCATCACCATGAGCCACGCGATGCAGGTCGGAGATCTCGTCGAAGTGAAATAGCGCCGCGTCGGCGGCTGTGGTAAGCTTCGCGCCTCTCGTTTTCACAGCCCAGGGAACGTCGTGAGTTTGGAGGCGGCGGCTTGGATCTCGACGCGAAACTTCAGCAGGTCATCGACGAGCTGCTCACGCACGGAATCAGTCTCGATCTCGCCCGAAAAGAATTCGAGAAAAAATACATCTCGGGAGCCGTCAAGCTCTCGTCGGGTAATCTCATTCGAGCCGCCCGCTCGCTCGGCATCCACCGGAACACGCTGCGGCACAAGGTGTCGCTGCTGAAGATCCGGCTTCCCAAAGACCGTCCCCAATAGCTCGCAAGCGCGGCGTTGCATCGAGCCGGCCGGGTGCGTGCCGCCCGGCGTCGGCACGACGTACGCTCGCCGGTACGCCTTAGCCGCCGCCGAGCGACCCGCCTCCCGGCGGGCTCGCGCCCCGCCGCGCCTCGTCGGCGTCTGGGATGTCGACGTTGTTCCTCAGAGCGGCGAATGGACGGCGCGGCGATACGCGCCGTTATACGCGTCCGTCGGGCCCGCGCGTCGGCACGACGTACGCTCGCCGGTACGCCTTGGCCGCCGCCGAGCGACCCGTATCCCGGCGGGCTCGCGCCCCGCCGCCCCTCGTCGTCCTGCAGATTTGACGGAGGCGTCCGTCGGATCCCCGCGATGTTTCGATCCGTTTTGAGCGCGACTCGCGAGAGGGCAATCGATCTCCGACCGCCCGGCCCCGGGGGAACCGGGGAGGGAGCCGAATCGAATGATTTCGGAGAGAAAGGAAGGGGGAGAGAGAAGAAAGCCCGGGAGAGGAACGCTA
>DASTIQ010000079.1 GCA_035717485.1 Thermoanaerobaculia bacterium
TGACTGGGCCAGAGTCGGAGTGCGTTCCCTGAAGAACCCGGTTGCCGCTCGATCAAGTTCCGGCGAAACGCGCACTGCTGCGCGTCGCACGCCTCATCGATCTCATCGGTCATTTGCCGGTCTGGACCGGCCGGACCGGAAGCGGCACGTTGCACAGCTCGACGTAGCCGGCCGGTCGAATGAACCAGCTCTCGCGCCGGTTCCGACGCGACTCGACCCAGGCCGCGAAGGTCGGCGTGTCGGTGCGGAGCGCCTCGAGGGTCGTGCGTTCCGCGGCGGGCACGTCCGAGGCCATTCGGAGGGAGCGGATCGGGACGAACTGCGAGGGCTTGTCGTAGAAACCGAGCGGGCCCGAGCCGCGGGGGAGCGTCGAGAGCAGCTCGATCCCCTGCACGACCCGGCCGACGACCGTGATGTTGCGGTCGAGGTGGCGCGGCGCGTTCCCGATCACGACGTAGAGCTCGCTTCCGTTGCCGCTCCGGGGGTCGTCCCCGCGGCCGACGCCGACCATTCCGTAGCAGTGCGCGAGCCAGGCCTCTCCCGTCTTCGGATCGCGGCCGGCCGGGAATCCGTCGGAGAACCCCGCTTCCGGAGCGTAGCCGTCGGGTCCGGCGAGCGGAGTGAACGGAATCGGCGCTCCTCCGGACTTCGTGAGCTCGCCCGGGAGCTCCGCCCTGGCGGAACCGAGGGATCGCGCTTTCGCCTTGTCGTCGCCGTTCGGGTCGCCCCACTGGACGACGTAGTTGTCCTGGGAGCGCACGATCGCGAGCCCGTCGAAATATTTCTCGCGGACGAGCTTCACGATGTTGGCGAAATGCTCGGGAGCGAAGGCCGGGGCGAGCTCGATCACGACCCGCCCGGAGGCCAGCTCGAGGTAGAGCGTGTTCTCCGGCGGGATCGGCCGCCAGTCGGAAGGCTTCGAGGCGGCGAGGACGTCGGCGCTCGTCGGAGCGGCGGGTTTCGCGGCGGGCGCCGGCGGGGCCGGGGGCGGCGGGGCGCTCGGCGCGGCTCCCAGAGCGGCGGCCGCGAAGAAGGTCAGGGTGCCGGCAAGTCGCATCATCGCACTCGATCCACCTCGAAAAGCGTCGAAAGGAGCCGGATGTACGTGTAGGCGTACGCCCGGCCGTCGGGCGTCGGGAAGATGCGCAGCAGCGTGTTCACGCCGGCGGGATCGGGCGCGGAAATCTCTTTCCACAGCTCTCGCCGGCCACTCTCGACGTCGACCTTGAAGACCTGGAGCCGGGACCCGAGGGAATGCGTGACGTAGAGCACGCGGCCGTCGGGCGTCCACTGCATCGGCGCCTCGCGCGGCTCCGTTCCCGGGACCGGCCGCGGCGCTCCGCCGTCGACCGGAAAGACCGTCGGTCGCCCGTCGCGGCCGAGCGCCGCGATCCACTTTCCGTCCGGAGAGGGCGTGAGCACGGTGGTGAACGCGACGCCTTCCGGAGAGATCGCGCGCGGCGCGCCGGCGGGAACTTCCCGGATGAAGATCTTTCTCCCTTTACCCGGCTCGACGCCCAGGAAGACGAGGCGCTTCCCGTCGGGCAGAAATTGCGGAAAGGCGCAGTTCATGGTTCCGCACGGCATCACGACCGGCTGGCCGGCCCCGGTGGGGAAGAGAACGAGCTGCGTGCCGTCGTTGTTGCCGGAAGCGAGCCACTTTCCGTCGGGCGAGAGGCCGCCGGCCGAACCGGCGCCGAGGCGCAGGGCGGGCGATCCGTCCGTCTTGCGGATGAACACGGCCCCGTCTTCGCCGCCTCCCTCGCCCGACTCGTCCATGGAGATCAGCGAGCCGTCCGGCGTGATGAAGCGCACCTGGCCGTAGTCGAGGTTCGAAAGATCGCGTTCTTTCGTCTGGCCCGGGCCGAGCGCCGAGATCTCGGCGCGCCAGTCGTCCTCGGAAGCGAGCATGCGGCCGTCGCGGGAGACGTCGAGCATCCGGACGGAGCCGGGAGTCGGAAGCAGCAGCTGCTCTTTCCCCGAAAGCGTGAACTGGTAGACCTTCGACGCCGATCCGAACCGCGTTCCGGTCGCGTAGATCCCCCGGCCGCCCGGCATCCAGGCCAGGCCCTCGGCGCTCTCCCACCCGCCCGCGAGATCTCTCTTCTTGCCCGAGAGATCCATCACCGACACGGTTCCTCCGTCGCTCGACGCGGGATGATCGAGGAACGCGAGCAGCTTCCCGTCGGGCGAGAACCGGATATGGCTCACCCAGCCTCCGGTCTCGTAGAGGACCTTGCCGATCGGATATTCGACGCGCGTCTTGCCGCCGACGATGTGAACGACGGCGAGCTCGGATCCGTCCGGCGCCCAGTCGGCGAACGCCACGTCGTCGAGAACCTCGCGGGGCAGGCCCCCGGAGAGCGGGACGCGGGCGAGCGTTCCGGCGGAGTAGAGGGAATTCACCGGCTGCATGTGCAGGCCGACGGCGAGCTCGTTCGATGTCGAGATCGCGATGAGCGTGGCGTCGGGGACGTCGAGCGGACTCGAGCCGGGATTGGTCAGATGGGTCGAAAAGAGCTTCGACGGGTTGCCGTTCCAGGCCGCGCTGTAGACGATCGTCTGGCCGTCCGCCGCGAAGCGGGCGCCGGTGATCGTGCCGCGGGAGAACGTCAGGCGGTGGAACGCGAACGGCGTGGGCCGCGAGAGGCGCCGCGTCACGAGCACCGCCGCCGGGATCGCGAGCGCGAGGACGGCGATGAGGGCGTTGCGCCCGACGGCCGCGCGGACGCGTCCCGCGGGATGCGACGCCGCCGACGACGCCGAGCCCTGGGCGAACGCCTCGAGATCGAACGCGATGTCGCCCGCCGATCCGAACCGGCGCTCCGGGTTCTTCTCGAGGCAGTGCCGCACGATCCGGTCGAGCGCGGGCGAGACGTTGCGGCCCGTTTCCGCGAGCTCGGGCGGTTCCTGGTTCAGGATGGCGGAGGTCGTGTCGGCCGCCGTGTCGCGCTTGAACGCCGGCCGGCCCGAGAGCATCTCGTAGAGGATCGCGCCGAAGCTGAAAATGTCGGTCCGCTGGTCCGTCTCGCGGCCCCGCACCTGTTCCGGAGACATGTACCCGACCGTGCCCATGACGGTTCCCGGATCGGTCAGATTCGAGGCGGTCGCCGCCGCGGAGACGTCGGACGGAACGGCCACCCTCTTGGCGAGGCCGAAGTCCAGGATCTTGACCCGGCCGTCGCGCGTCACGAAGACGTTGTCGGGCTTCAAGTCCCGGTGGACGATTCCCTTCTCGTGGGCCGCCGCGAGGCCGCGCGCGATCTGGATGGCGTAGTCGACCGCCCGGCGGGAAGGGAGCGGACCGGCTTCGATCTCCTCCCGGAGCGACCTCCCTTCGAGCAGCTCCGTGACGGCGTAGACATCCGCGCCCTCGCGGGCGAAGTCGAAGATGCCGAGAATGTTCGGGTGCGAAAGCGCCGCGACGGCGCGGGCCTCGCGTTCGAAGCGGGCGAGGGCGTCGGAGTCCTGCGTGAATCGCTCCGGGAGCACCTTGATCGCGACGTCGCGGTTCAGCCGCGAGTCGCGGGCCCGGTAGACTTCGCCCATTCCGCCCGCCCCCAGCGGGGCGAGGATCTCGTAGGGCCCGAGTTTTGCGCCGGCTCGCAGACTCATCGATTCAACTTTCGAATTTCCCGGTGGCGGCAGGATACCAGAAGGCCGCGCCGGCGGGATGGCGCCGTTTCCACTCCTCGCAGAACCGGATGCGGTGCTCGAGCGACGGGTGAGTGTAGAACCACAGCTCGATGATCCGCGGCGGATCGTATTCCGACAGGTCGTGCGTGTTGAATTTCGCGAACCCCGCGGCGAGAGCGTCGGGATCGCGCACGACGTCGAGGGAAAACGCGTCCGCCTGGTGCTCCTCCCAGCGCGAGAACGCGTTGACGGCGGGCGCGGCCAGGAACGAATACACGGACACGATCAGGAGCACGAGGGGGAGGCCCGCCGGGTCCTCGATCGGCCCGATCCCCCACCGGCCGCTCTGCCGTTCCGCGATCCGGGGGTAGAACCTCCGCACGAGCCAGGCCCCGAGGAGGATGAGCGCGCCTCCGAACGCGAGGCCTTTCGCGACGTGATGCAGGACGTAGTGCCCCATCTCGTGTCCCATCACCGCGACGATCTCCCGCGGCGTCTGGGTCTTCAGCAGGGTGTCGTAGATGACGATGCGCTCCGTCCCCAGGAGTCCCGCGACGTAGGCGTTGGTGTGCTCCGACTGGCGGCTCGCATCGACCTCGTAGACGTCGCGCGCCGGGATCCCCTCCGCGTGCGCGAGATCGAGGAGCCGCGTCTTCAGGGGGCCGCCCGGAAGCGGGGTGAACCGGTTGAAGAGCGGAGCGATGAAAACCGGCTCGACCGCCACGGCGAAGATCGTGAACGCCATCGCGACGGCCGCGCCGATCAGCCACCACGTCCGGCGAAAGCGGCGGATGACGGCGTAGAGCGCGACGGCGAAGAGTCCGCCGAGAACGATCGCGATCCCGACTCCTTTCGACCAGTCGCCGAGCCATTGGAGGAGCGTCTGCCGGGCGAAGCCGAAGCGCTTTTCCCGGAAGTAGCCGCCATAGGCGTCGAGCGGGAGAGAGAGGAGAGCGGTGACGATCGTGAAGATCGCGAAATACACGAAAACCGTGCGGTTCACCCCTCCCCGGGCGATCGCGCGCGCGCGGTCGCGGAACGCCGTGGAGAGCCGCGAGCGCAGCAGGAAGAGGAGGACGAAGAAACCCCAGGCGGCGCCGGCGATCGAGAGCGCGTAGGCGCCGTGCGCATACTTCTTCTGGAGCGTCTGATCGCGCGGGATCTCGACCTTCTCTTCGGTGGCGAAAACGTCGGCGGACTCGCGGCTCGCCGCGGGCGCGGCCGCTCCCGCGGCGGACGCGGCGAGGAAAGCCGCGAGGAGGAGCGCGCGTTTCACGGGGCGATCGTATCTCTCGTCGGACCCGCCTTCGTCGAGGCTTC
>DASTIQ010000080.1 GCA_035717485.1 Thermoanaerobaculia bacterium
ACCACCGAGGGAAGACGATGAGGCGCGGTGAGGCGCGAGCCCGGGGGGATGGGGGTCGCCCGCCACGTCCCGAGTCGTACCAAATCGCGTACGGCGAGGGCGCGGCGCGCGGCACACGCCCGCCCGGCTCGATGCATCGCCGCGCCCGAAAATGAAAACGCCCCCGCGGGATTGCGGGGGCGCCTGGGTCGATGATTTCGTGTCGACGGAACTATCGGCGATCGTGGTCGTCGTCGCGGTCG
The DNA here is from genome assembly GCA_035717485.1 of Thermoanaerobaculia bacterium. Taxonomy (NCBI): domain Bacteria; kingdom Pseudomonadati; phylum Acidobacteriota; class Thermoanaerobaculia; species Thermoanaerobaculia bacterium. Next base: position 243 of record DASTIQ010000080.1, read on the forward strand.
TGATCGCGATCCCGGTCGCGGTCATGGCGATGGTGATGCTTCGCGTCCCACTCCCGGTAATCGCGCCCCTCGACGACGCGCTCGTTGGACCAGTGGCCCGGCTCGTAACGCCAGCCGTCGTTCTCCCGGTAGTAGTGGGGGTCGACCCACGTCACGTCGACGCTCGCCGGCCGTTCCCAGCGGCCCGGGATCCACACCCACTGGTCGCCGTCCCAGTTCCAGAAGCCTTTCACCCACACGTAGCCGTCGCCGGGCCTCTCGCTCCGATACTCGACGCGCGCCCGCGGCGGCGCGGAATGCGCGATGTGGATTTCCATGTGCGGAAGCGGGGGGATGGGAATCTGTCCGGCCGCCGGAATGCTGATCGCCGCCGCGACCGCGGCGGGCAGAATGGATTTCAGGATTCGATGGGTCATGGGACCTCCCTTCGGAAGAGTGAGGAGCAACGGCGGTGCCGGAGAAGGGCGGAATGACGGAAGGAGGGGCGCTCAGGCCTCGCCGGCACCGGCCAACGTGTCGCAGGCGAGCCGTCGGAGCGCTAACGAAGGACCCAGGACGGGTCGATCAGGCGAAACACCGCGAGACCGACGAGCCCGCCGGCGAGAACGACCAGCGGCTCGGGGACCTTCTTCCAGCGGAAGAGCACGCCCAGCGCGGCGAGGGCGATCGCGAGCGTCGGGGCGTCGCCGATCGCGCTCCGGCCCACGAGCCAGGTCGTGCCGACCAGAACCCCCACGACGGCGACCGTCACGCCGCGGATGAAGCCGCGAAGGCGCCGATTGTCCCGATACCGGAGCAGCAGCGGCGTCGCGAGAACCGTGAAGAGGACGGCGGGCGAAAACATGCCGATCGTCGCCGCCACGGCGCCGGCCAGACCGTTCAGGAGAAATCCGACGAACGTCGCGGTGATGACGACCGGTCCCGGCGACATCATGCCGATCGCGACCGAATCGAGGAACTCCCGATTGCCGAGCCAGTGATACTGATCGACCACGTACGTCTTCAGGAAGGGAACGATCACCAGCCCGCTCCCGAACACGAGGAGTCCCGTCTTGAAGAAGAACAGGAAGAGCTTCGCCGTCATGCCGCCCCCGGTGGTCGCCGCCGCCCCCAGCAGCAGCGGGACCTTCTTTCCGCGGACGGGCGAATCCGGAGCGGGAAGGGCCCGCGTTTCCTCCGCGGGCCGCGGGAAAAGAAAGATGCCCAGAATTCCGGCAACGAGAAACAGCGGCGCCAGCTCTTTCTGGACGATCACCGTGACGGCGCAGGCGACTCCGAAGAAGAGCCACGCGCGGCGATCCCTTCGGAGGGTCCTCCGGCCGAGATTCCAGCACGCTTTCAGGATGAGCGCGACGACGACGGGGCCGATGCCGTAGAAGAGCGCGCGAAGCTGCCAGTTCGCGGCGAACCGCGTGTACGCCCAGGCGACTCCGACGACGAGAACGAAGGGCGTCAGCGCGAAGGCGACCGCCACCGCGATCCCGCCGAACGCCCCGAACCGGACGTAGCCGCAGTAGACCGCGAGCTGGTACGCGAGCGGCCCGGGACATGCCGCGGCGATCGCGAGCCCGTCGTCGTATTCCCGCTCGGAGAGCCACCGCGTTCGCTCGACGAGATCTCGCCGCATCGCGTTCGCGAGGGCGACCGGGCCGCCGAAGCCGAGGGATCCGAGCCGCAGGAAATAAAGGACCATCCCCCGGAGGGTGGGGCCTTCCGCCGCGGAGGGCCCGTCCCGATGCCCGGCTCCGGCCGCCATCGCGACTATCCCGGAGCCGAGTCCGTGGACGGACCGTTCTTCAAGCGGAACGCTCGTTCCCGATCAACGGGTCATTTCACCGCGACCTTCGCGAGCGCCGCCTTGAGTCCCGCTCCGATCCTCTCCGGCGTTCCGACTCCCCAGAAATGCATGAAGAAAAGGCGCGGCGTCTCCCGGAGCATGTGCGAATGGAGCGCGGTGACTTCGATGCCGTGCGACTGGAGCTCGCCGATCACCGGATTCACCTCGTCGGCGACGAGCACGAAGTCCCCGGTCGTCGCGATCCGTTCCCCGACGGTTTCGGCGTTGATCGATTCGGCCATTCCCATCGCCGGGGGGATCTCCATCCCGCCGTCAATGATCGGATCCGACCGCGGCACGCCGATCTGCAGGACGGCGCCCGCCATCGTTCCCTTGCGGCCGATCGCCTCCTGGAAAGCGTCGAGGATCTTCGTCTGCTCCGGCGCGGGGGCGGCGGAGGCGGCCGACTCCTTCGGCGTCTTCGTCCGGGAGAGCGCGCTCTCCAGCGTGTGTCCGAGCGCCGCTCTCTCGCCGTGCCCCATGAAATGCACGTAGAGCAGATGCGGCGACTCTCCGAGGAGGTGGTTGTGGATCGCGAGCACCTCGAACCCGCCGGCCTGGAGCTCGCGGACGACCGGGTTGACCTCCGATTCGAGGAGGACGAGATCGCCCATCGTCATCGTGCCGGTTCCGGCGGCCTTGAACGCCGCCCACGAGCCCAGGGCCAGCGCCGGCGCGACGGGCGTGCCGGCCACCGTCACGCGCAGGTCGCGCCGCGGCCACGAATATTTCTCGATCTCTCCCGGGAGCGTCCTGGGCGTCTGCCCGAAGACCGCGCTCCCCGCCTCTGCCGCCTCCGATCGCGCGTTGGCGAGGACGAGCGAGAGAAGGAGCGCGCCGGAGATCACGGAGCCGATTTTCCGTTTCATGATTCGCCTCGATTCCGGGGGGCCCGCCCGCGCCCCCCGTGAAAACTCTACCGCGATCGAAGGGCGAAACGGCGGCGCTTCATCCCCGGCCTCTTTTCAGGAGGTCGACGAGGCGCTCTCCTCGCGCTCCATCGCCCGCTCGCGCCGGGTCCGCGACGTCGGCGGCACGATGAAGCTCCACGCGTGCGCGATCTCCGCCTTCGCCCATCGCAGGAGGCCGTGGGCGATCATCACGAAGCTCGAAGAGCGCACGGAATAACCGACGAACGCCGGGCGTCTTCCGGCGTTGTGGTTGCCGTACGTTCCGAGCATCTTCTTGCGCCGCGCGATCGCGGCCAGGCGCCGGTTGTAGAACCGGATCGGGTAGAAGCCGATCCACGCCCCGTCTTCGTAGAACGGCGGAACGCCGAGCCGCTCGTGCGAGTGCTGGTAGACCGGCATGATCGCGACCGCGTAGTAGAGCCCCGTGTCGAGCAGGAACGCCGTCGTCATCGTGTCGTAGTCGCCCATCACCATGTACTTGTCCCGGTAAATCGATTCGTAGAAGTAGCGAAAGAAGCGCGCGTAGCGCCGGTTGTGCTCGCCGTACTCCTTCGCCATCTCCCGGGAATCGGCTCCGCCCAGCGCTTTCAGGATCATGTTCACGCGCATGTGGACGGAGAACGCCATCTGGTCGAGGCCCGGGGAGTAGAACGGATCGAGGAATCCCCCGGCGTCGCCGACGCAGGCCCATCCCGCCCCGATGAAACGGTCGACGAAGTAGGGGAGATGCGCGTAGTAGCGGCAATCTCCCTCGACGGGTTCGGCGTGTTCGAGGAGCTCGCGTGTGAGCGGATTGCCGGCGAGAAAACTTTCGAGCTTCTCGAGCGCCGAGCTGCCGGCGGGATCGACGAAACGCTTGTCCCACACGAGTCCGACGGACGTCTCGCCTCCCTTCAGCGGGATGAACCAGATCCAGTAACCCCAGCCGGTGAAGTGGTTCGTCGCGAGGCGGCGGGACGTCAGCACGGCTCGCGAGAACGGGTCGGCGGGATCCGTCCCGGAGACCTCGACGCCGTCGAGGTCCTTCACGCCGCGATACCGGACCCAGATGGCGGAGATCGGATGCGAATCGATCGGCGTCAGGCCGCCGCGCTTACGCGCGAGGAGCGCCTGCCGTCCCGACGCGTCCACGATCCACTTCGCGGAGACCTCGACGATCTCGCCCGGGGCGCGCTCGATCTTCAGGCGATTGCCCGCTTCTCCTTCCAGCTCGAACGAGACGACCTTCGCGGGGCGCCAGACGTCGGTCCCCTCCGCGGCCGCGACTTCCAG
>DASTIQ010000081.1 GCA_035717485.1 Thermoanaerobaculia bacterium
CCCACGCGTCGGTCTCGACCGGCGCGCCCGCGAGCGAGGTCACCGCGTCCACGAGGAGGAACGCGTCGGAGCTCTCCCGGACGGCCCGCGCGATCTCTCCGAGGGGCGAGATCACTCCCGTCGACGTCTCGTTGTGCACGACCGTCACGGCGTCGTACTTCTTCTCCCGCAGGGCCTGCCGCACCCGGTCCGGATCGGCGGACTCGCCCCACGCGAACGAGAGCCGGTCCGCCTCGAACCCGTTGTCGGTCGCGATCTTGTTCCAGCGCTCGGAGAACGCCCCGACCGTCACCGACAGCACGCGCGAGGGAGCGCAGTTCTGGAGACCGGCTTCCATGAGCCCCGTCGCCGACGACGTCGCGAGCAGGACGAAATTCCTCGTGGCGAAGACCATCGGGATCCGCCGCTCGATCCGCTCCTGCAGGTCCGCGTACGACTTCCCGCGATGCCCGATCATCGGCCTCGACAGAGCCGCGAGCACTTCGGGACGGACCCACACGGGGCCGGGCAGGAAGAACTTGATCGAGCCGGCGTAGGAAGGCTTTTCGCTCATGAAACGATTCTTCCTTCGGAGGCCGGTTCTGTCAAACGAAGCGCGCGAGCGCGGCGGGCAGGTCGGAGATGGACTCGATCAACTCGTCCGCACCCACGCCGCGAAGGAAGGCCAGGGACCGTGAGCCGGATGGAACGACGACGGCACGGCATCCGCCGGCGCGGGCGAACTCGACGTCGACCTCCATGTCCCCGACGCAGACCGTTTCCTCCGCGGCGGCCCCCATCGCGGCCAGCAGCGATCGCAGCATCGCCGGATCCGGTTTCGGCGGATGCGCCTCGTCCGGCCCGGCGATCGCCGCGAAGCGCGTTGCGATCCCCTTCGCCTCGAGGATCATCCGCGTGAACCGGAGCGGCTTGTTCGACGCGACCGAGAGGACGCATCCCCCCGCGGCGAGCCGCGCGAGCGTCCCCTCGACGCCGGGCAGCACCCGGGAGCCGCCGATCGCGACGTCGGCGTAGCGCTCGCGGAAGAGGCGGACCCCGTCGGCCGCGAGTTCCGGGCCGGCGGCCTGCGCGAGCAGGCGATGGAGGCCGTGGCCGACCATTTCGCGGACGCGCGCCCGGTCCGGGACGGGGAGGCCCAGCCTCGTCATCGCGAAGCCGAGGGCCTGGTGGATCCCTTCGTACCCGTCGATCAAGGTGCCGTCGAGGTCGAAGACGACCGCCCGGACCCTCACCGCGAGAAACGCGCGGTCTTCATCAGCTCCTCGACGAGGCCGCCGATGTCGCTCGAAAAGTCCCGGCCGCCGTACTCGATCGACCGCTCCCGCACGCGGCCCACGTCGATGCGGGAGAGCGGCAGCGACTTGTAGCCTTCGACCAGGACGAGGTCGCAATCGCCGAAGTCGCGTTCGAGGAGGCGGCGGAGTTCGGTCGATTCCCGCCGCCGCACGGTCGTCGCGGAGGGTCGGACGAACGCCGACGGATCCCCTCCCGCCGCGACGTGGCGCGCCGAATCCTTTCCCGGAACGTCGTCGACGACGTCGTGCGGTGTGTGCTTGATCGCTCCCACGCACATCCCCCGCGCGCGCAGGAGCGGCACCACCCGCTCGAGGACGGTCGTCTTTCCCGAATCGTGGCTCCCGGCGATCCCGATCGCGACCGGCCACTCGTCGGAATACAGCCGGCTGTCGAGGGCGAAGGGAGCGATCTCCCTCTGCCGCGCGCAGAAGGGCGCGAGGTCGTCGCGCGCGTCGAGCCGTTCCCGGAATTCCGGAGAGCCGGTGAGGAGGTCGATCGCCGGGCGGGCGTCGAACTCGTACCCCTCGACGCGCCACCGGAAGTCGCGCGGCGCCAGCCGCGCGGCCTGCTCGACGATCCGCAGCCCCGTCTCGTACGGTCGATAGGCGTCGGGATCGACGACGTCCTGGAACACGCCGTGACACGTCTCCCCCGCGAACTTGTGGAACACCGGCCGGAAGTGGACGGCGCGGAAGCGAACGCCGGGCAGATCGAGCTCTCCGAGGGCGCCGGCGAGGCGCTCCGCGTCGAGCCAGGGCGCGCCGACCTGCTCGAACGGGCGCGTCGTGCCGCGCCCTTCCGACAGATTCGTCGCCTCGAAGAGGCATCCGCCCGGATACACC